>NZ_AEXQ01000071.1:0-19570 GCF_000191865.1 Turicibacter sp. HGF1 | reverse complement strand
TTATGAATAAATTCATATTAGATAGAAGATACAAGGATTTAGTCGAAAGTATGGGGATATCTATAGAAGAATCTTTAAGAAGATCGGAATTGTCTAAGGATCTCTTTGATAACAAAGTCCCTTCAATGACGGTAGAGGAGTACATTAGATTCATGGATACCTTAAAGGAACTAGCGATAGATTCGTCTGCTCCAATAAAAGTAGCTCAAATTGAAAATGTTGAAACAATTTCACCTCCTATTTTTGCAGCTCTTTGTAGTAAAGATGTCTTAACCTGTATGAAAAGAATTTCAATGTATAAAAGGCTAATCGGTCCTTTAGTATTCTTAGTTACCGAGAATAAAGATCATATCACTCTAGAGTTAACGTTTGAAAAAGAAAGATATCAATTACCTGAATTTTCAGTTGCGCTTGAGCTAGTTTTTCTAGTGAACTGTATTAGAAAAGCTACTAAGAAACATATTATTCCACAACAAATTATGACAACATATCGTTTAGATAGTGAGGAGTACACAGAATTTTTTGGAATAAAGCCAACGGTAGGTCCTAAACATATGCTCATCCTGTCCAAGAAGGATGCACTAGAACCATTTGTTTATCAAAATGATATGATGTGGGATTATTTTGAGCCTGAGTTAAAAAGAAGACTTAGTGAGCTAGAAGTAGAAGATAGTTGTGGTGCTAGAGTGAGAAGTGTACTGATCGAGCTATTACCTAGTGCGGAAAATAGTATCGAACAGGTGGCATTAAAACTTGGTTATAGTAAGCGAACACTTCAAAGAAAATTAAAGGAAGAAAATACAACTTTTCAACAGCAACTCAATCATACTCGAGAATTATTAGCGAAACATTATCTGAAAAACTCAGATATGACAAATGAAGATATCGCTTATTTATTAGGATACCAAGATTCAAATTCGTTTATAAGAGCCTTTCAGATGTGGACAGGAGTCACTATTAGTGAATATAGAAAAAAGTAAATAGGGTTAATCATGTTTATTAACTTACGCATAGGTATCAGAAGATAAACCTGATAGTGAGATGAACATCCATTAGATGTAACAACTAAATTTATAAACATGTATGATTTCCTTGAATCATGACTCAGGAAGTAAGAGACATATCGAATATCGTAAAACGGATTAATAGTGTATTAATCAAAATGGTAAAGGAGTCTAGCTTTCAATATTTTGCTCGTCAAATCTTATTACTATCTAACTAGGATATTCAATTCACACATCATTTAGTTGGAGGAAGGGGATTATTAGGCTCTAAAAAATGGCAACCTCAATAGAGTTCGCCCTTTTTATGATTAATCTTTTAAGCACATGAAGTTCATCATGCGTCCTGTCACTGAATTTTTTCTAAAACTGTAGAATAAATCGCTGTCTGTATAGGTGCAATAAGAGGTCACTGAAATATTTCCAGCAGGAACTCCTTCATGCAACGCTTGCTTATAGTTGAGCAATTTCGGGTCAAACTTATATTGGCCTCTACCTAGCTCAACAAACGTTTCTTCAACGTTAGCAACACATGATTTCTTCACTTCATCAATTACCGTATCATCAACACGGTAAGCATCGCGACCGATACATGGTCCAATGGTTACGAAGATTTCCTCAGGTTTGATTCCTTCCACATCCTTTAATGTGCGAAGCATTTCATGCATCATTCCATCAACTGTTCCACGCCATCCTGCATGTGCAACCCCGATTAAATGACGAGTTGGAACGTAGAAATAAAGCGGAGTACAATCTGCATAAAACGTTGCTAAGACCACATTTGATTCCGTTGTATAAAGTCCATCTGTTGCCTTAATTCCAGATTCAAAACTGTGGACTCCAGCCCCTAAATCAGCGCTCGTCACCTTATGAACATTCGTCGTGTGTAATTGCTCTGCAAATACCCATTGCTCAAGGGGAGCTTGAATGGCCTCTGCAACAAGTCGTCGGTTGTTTAACACGGCCGTTGGCTCATCTCCAACATGATACGCAATGTTTAAACCTTGGAAGGCCCCAACAGAAGTTCCATCTTGTAGCGTGGTAAACCCTGCAATCAAATTAGAATCCTGATTCATCCATGGTTCAATAAATAATAGATTGTCTTTTTTAATAAACGGTTCTTTCATTCTTTTCACCTCATGCTTATTATAACAGACACTTCATTAAAAGATGTAACAAATTTCTAACGGATGATCGTCATTCAACGTTGAATCCATAAAGTTTCTTTATCAAAAAGAGTTAAATTATATAAGGTTACATTTTTTTTGGATGTAGACGATTGTTTTTAAACGTGTTAAAATAAATCATGAAACTTTAACACATAATAAAGTTTAAAAAAAGTCATCGTGAGATGCCTGACAATAATAAAGAGGGATTTTGTATGGAAAAGAAAGATACAACATTCGCCGTCATTGGTTGTGGCCAATTTGGTGGAAGTGTCGTTGAAGAATTAGCTCGTCAAGGAGCAGATGTTATTGCCATTGATAACAATGAAGAAGTGATTAAAAAATATGTTAATATTGCAACACAAGCCATCATTTTAGATTCAACAGACGAAGAAGCCTTAAGAAGTATCGGAATTCGTAACATTGACCATGTTATCGTAGGAATTGGACAAAATATCCAAGCCAGTATTTTAACAGCCTTATTATTAAAAGAAATTGGCGTAAATAAAGTAACGGTAAAAGTGGTAAATGATTACCATAAAAAAGTTATTTTAAAAATCGGTGCTGATTCAGTCATTCAACCTGAAAAAGATACAGGAAAACGTCTAGCACATCAAATGTTATCAGACTTCGTACTCGATTACTTAGTGCTATCAGACAATTATAGTATCGTTGAATTATTAGCAGCGGGGCCAATTGTTGGGCAAACCTTAATCGATTTAAATATTCCACAACGTTTTGGCATCAATATTGCAGCCATTAAACGTCGTGATAACATTGTTGTACCTCAAGCGAACACAGAAGTCAAAGAAGGCGACGTGTTACTTGTCATTGGAGAAAACAAAGACATCAGTGAATTTGATCACTGGTTATTAAATAGTTAATCAGAGCCAATTTTGGCTCTTTTTTTTTTGTATCAATCGATAATTCATTAATTTCTATACGTGATATAATGAAGTTAAAAAGGTAAAGAGGAGTTGGATGATAAAAGGTGGTATGATCACAAAGATTCGTGAGAGGGCGGAGTTTAATGTATGAATTTTTAGAGGGGCATGGGTTAATACATATGATTTTATTAATCTTATTTATAGGCTTACAATTTAAATTATCTTTAAAAAAAGATGGGAAGCAAGGGAGTATTATTTTATGGTTGATGGGAATTTTAATGGTACTTCAAACGACAAGCCAAAGTATTAATCAAAAAGAACTCTTAAATTATTATAGTGGGATTGACGTCATCGTAGATTTCTTTATTGAAGCCAAGTTATACACGATTTCATTGATGATTTTAGGATTCATTCATTGTATCTGCCGAATTAAAGTCATCAGTAAACAAAGTGATCATTAAAAGGGTCAAGCAAAAATGCTTGGCCCTTTTAGTATGTTTTCTCTAAGATATATTGACATGCATCATCCTTCATTGGATTTTCAATTTTGACAAGATGGAATCCACATTTGTTGACATAAAAATGATGGTTACGCTTAGAGAAGCCCGGAGTATCGGTACATCACTTCAGGGTATTTGGATATTGTTTCTCAATAAAGTTCCAAATTTTCAAACCGATTCCCTTATTTTGAAGGCTAGGATCAATAAAGATATTTCCTAAGAAATGAATATTTGTGTCGTGATTAAGCCATAGAATGATGCTCCCAATCGGTTTTCCATCCATTGAAATTTTATAAGACGTTGAATTAGGATGAAGCCCAAAGCGACGAAGGAAATCTCCGTTATCATAACCAGCAGGTCCACCCTTCGGTTTATTTAGATGAATTCGTGTATCCTCGTCAAATGCGCGTTCCATGATAGGGGTTAAAATAGTAAGATCAGTTTCATGTAAGATCTCAAATGATAAATTTTCGAATTGTTTCATTTTCATACTCCTTTAGTCTGAATAAGGCTGAAGTGATAATTTAATTAAAATAACCGACTCCCCGACGTTGAAGAACTCGTCTAAATTAACCTCATCTAGCGGAATGCCTATTGGAATATTGGTTGCAATAGAACCTCCATTATTAGCATAATAGATATAAAGTTCTGTTCCAAGTGGGAGAGCCATGGGTTCACTGAAAAAAGCTTGTGAATACTGCGTCAAATCTTCCTCAATTTTGAGACTTCCACTTGCCATCATTCCATCTTTTCCTGACAACACACGGATTTGATTGCCTTGAAAATTGAGACCAATCGTCTCATCAACAGAACGTCCGGCTGGTTCAGGTTCACTCATTCCAAAAAATTGATACTCTTTGACTAATTCTTTTTGCTCATACACTTCATAAGTTAATGAAAGCTCATATCCATCATGAGCAGGCAAATGATTTAACGAATATAATAATACTTTATGACCGGTCAGACTTAATAAATACTCTTCTTTCTCAGATAAAGTTTGAGGAACTAATTCAGTTGTATGGGTTTGACATCCCATTAAAGTAAGGATACAACTCAATACAAGACAACTTCCTAAAAATTTTTTCATTTATATCTCCTCCCATTCTATGCTTATTGTATCATGAAAAATACATTTCTAATTAATTACAATTTATTAGAACGGATTTTGATAATGATTTATTTCCCACTGTTTCGAATCTCTTTGTAAATCTAAAATGATTAAATAGACGCCCCGTTTTAAACTTCAAACGATCGTCTCATATCAAATCTAAGTTTCAGTAGGTTAGACGCTAATCTGGCTAATAGTCCTTTTAAATTTAAAACAGAGCTTTGTTGCTAATAACAAAGCAGTCAGGCGACCTTATCAGCATGACATAAAGGGAATCTAATCATTGATGACCATTTATTTGAACCAGCATATGCCATGAATTTCTGCATATATATAAGTCTAGATAAGTTTTTAATAGGTTAGAAACCTTTAGCTAGACTATAGAATGTCTATTTGGGAGTAGGAATACAGTCGCAAAAATACCTACTAACTTAGTTTATTTTTTTAATTCTGTAAATAGTGGTAAGCAGGGGGCATAGTTATGCAGTTCATTAAAGAAGTAATCAGAAAGTATTTCATTAAATTTGGATTAGTTGGTTTTGTGAACACAATGATTCAACAAGTCATTTATATTTTCTTAGTTTTCAAAGGACGACAATTTATTGGGGCACAGACGTATAGTTTCACGGTAGCACTTTTTTGCTCTTATATTTTAAATAGTCATTTTACGTACGTGATGCCCTTATCGTTCAAACAATTTTTTCATTTTTTTATGGCAAATTTACCGACTTACCTCATCCAGATTCTAACGCTTGTTATTTTAGTAGAAGGATTAGGGGCACCGCGAATAATGGCCTTATTTTTAACACTCTCTGTCACTCCGTTTACTTTTTTACTCGTTTCATTTAGTATGCTTAAAGCAAAGGGAGAGGGATAAAATAAGAAAGAATAGTAAAGATAGTACATCAGTTGATGTGCTATTTTTATTGAATTCATTTCGTTTATCACGACCCTAAAGGGGAATCAGTTGGATAATTTTTGCCATTATTTTATGGATGAAACTTGTTAACTCTTTAAAATGGGTGATATGATAGGAAAAAGACAAATGATTAAGAAGTTAAAAGGAGAATGACGATGAAGTTTAGAAAATCAACGGAAGCTGATCTTGATTCGATTATGGAAATTATCAAACAGGCACAGGCTTACTTTAAAGCAAATGGCATTGATCAATGGCAAAATAATTACCCGAATCTAAGTACGATAAGCCATGACATCGCTCATGGTCATAGCCACATTCTAATCAAAGATAATCAAGTGGTGGCAACGGCCGCGATTTCTTTCGATGGTGAGAAAAATTATAACCAAATTGAAGCGGGAAGCTGGCTAACGGGTGGGGATTATGCAGTGATACATCGAATAGCTGTAGACAACCGTTATAAAGGAACAGGCCTCTCATCAGACATCATTAAGGAAGTCGAGCAACTTTGTTTAGAAAAAGGTGTTCACAGTATTAAAGTCGATACGCATCAGGATAATAAATCCATGCAAAAATTACTTCAAAAAAATAATTTCACGTCTTGTGGCATCATTTATGTGGAGGATGGAAGTCCTCGAATTGCGTTTGAAAAAGTATTAGGTGAGAACATCTAACAAATGAATCGAATGAAAAGACTGAGTTAGCTTTTTGACGGGATGTCCAAAACAACTAGAAGAATCAGTTGAAGATAATTAAAGGTAGGCAGATAAACATTAAATTTCTCAATGTAAATAAAGAAGTCATCTGCATCTGAATCCATCCTTAGAAATCATCGTTAAAAGAAGCGTGGAATCGATGATCATGATGTCGATGATGGAATCAAAGAAAAAGAACCTGCGTGTGCAGGTTCTTTTTTATTACAATTCCTTATCGTATTTCGTCATGAGATAGAGTCCGATACCAACATGAAGTGCTGAAAGAGCACAACAAATCAGCGTAATCCAAAGCGAACCATCCACTAAAATATTAATCCAAGCCACCCCTAACACACACCAGCTTGTAATATCGCCAGCTTTTGCTTTCGCTTTGTCGCGAATCATGACACTGCGTTCATCTTTAAACTCGATTTCATTTTGTTTAACAATTTCAGGATTTTTGTGTTCATAAGAAATCATATAAAGTTGAGCAACACTTAAACCGAATAACCCTGATCCAATTCCAATCAAGATGCCAGAGATCGTCTTAAACGCTTCATCTTGCATAAAAAATCCAAGTGTCACTAATAGTATTCCAACAATCATTCCGGCAATCCAAACAGCCTGTTTTTTTAACATTCTGACTCCTCCTCATAAATAAAAATCTCTTCAATAGTTAAACCAAAATAACGGGCAATCTTAAAAGCTAACACAATAGAGGGATTGTATCTTCCCTTTTCAAGTGAGCTGATCGTTTGACGGGATACCTCAAGAATAGTGGCCAATTCTTCTTGATTTATTCCACGTGCTTTTCGAAGTTCTTCTAATCGATTTTTCACATCGCAACTCCTTTCTGTTTTTGATGTAAAGTTAACTTTACATTCATAGTATATGTGATTTGAATAATAATGTAAAGTTAACTTTACAAAAAAGAGATTCTGAAAACCTTTTGAGATGAAAGGAGAGGAAATAAATGTGAGGAATTAAAAAAAGTGATGAATGGAAAGTCCAATTCATCACTTTTTTACTATTATTCTTGAACAGTTTGTGTCTCCTCTGTTGCTTGATTGACTAGTTCAGATGCTTCATCTGATTCTGTATTTGGTGTTGCCTCAGCATCTGATGTGGGTTCTTCTGCCGGAGTTTCCTCTGTTACCATTTCTGAATCTGCTGTATTTTCTTCTGTTACTGGCATCTCAATTGCTTCATCGGTTGTCTCTGATTTTTCTGACTCAGGAGCCACGACTTCTTCATCTTGAGGGGCATCTGTCTCTTCTGTTGATTCAACCTCATCGGTTGTTTCTAATGACTCATTAGTTTCAGGAACGATTGCATCTGTTGGGGCTGTTTCATTTCCACCTGTAAATAACCCTTTAATCCAGTTTACGAAATTTTTAAATAAATCAACAAACCAATCACCGATTTTTTCAAAGAAACCAGATTCTTTTAACTTAATTCCCGCTTCTTTTAAGCTTTCAGAAATTTTATCACCGATATTGTTCATCGTTTCCTCAATATCTTTGTAATCAATATTTAAATCATTCACGTCTTCCATCAAACTTAACACACGAGCATTTGCTTCTTCACTTAATTCAACACCATAATTGTTCGTGACATTAATGATAATTTCTTGAATTTGTGTTGAGTTAGGAGAATCCTTGATGACTTGTTGCTTAATATCATTGATAATTCCAGATGCAACATTTGATGAATCTCCTGATGAGTTAATTTCATTCGTTTCATCCTTTAAAATCTCGTCAGCGATATCGAGTGTTGTATCGATCTCCTCTTTAGCGACCACTTTATTCTCTTCTGATAAAGCTTCACCCATAATTTCCTCGGCTCCAGCTAAAATTCCTGCTAAGGCAGACTCGCCCGTTACCATAAATGGAGCAGATACATTAACTTCAGCGTTTGTAATACCAGACGTAATTAACGCATTTGTAAACATTTCGTTCGTTACTAAACTGACGTTTTTGGATGTAACCTGAACACCGCCACCACTTGTTAACTTTACATAGGCAGATGAGTACCATCCCCCTGTATAATTATCTAATGCGTTAGGAGCTAAACCTAGTTGCTCGATTGCTGTTGCATTATCAACATAAATGGCCGGCATATCGGCAGATACACCAAAATACTCGCGTAATGCGGCTTCTTCTTTTTTATTTAAATTTGAACCGAAAGATAAAATTTCGCCTTGGCGATACTCACCACTAAATGAGGTTCCAGCGAAAACAGTCGTCGATGCTCCGAATCCTGCAAAAACAGCTAAAGTTAATACCGCTTTTTTAAATAAACCTTTTTTTATCATAACTTCAATCCTCTATCTTCTCTATAATTTTTATGTGATTCATTTACTAGACTCTAATGATCTCCCCCTGACTCTTCCAAAATTAACGTTATTTTACCATATATCAATTCAGAAAGAAATAGACATCCAGTGTCTAAAACCTTAAGATTTTCTTAAGATAGAGTAGGGACTACATTCATTTTGAGCTATATGATGAAAAATAAAATTGAATTGTTAATATTTGGTTTTTGATTTAAAATGAACTTAATAACAAAAGAGAGAGGGGAGATACCATGTCGGAGACCATGGCCTTATTGATACAATTGGCTGTTATCGGAGTCTTACTGATTCCATTCGTTTATTTATTTAGACTGACGGTTAAAGTATTAAAAGCAAATATTAATAAAAATTCTAAATAGCACCATCAATCTATTTTAATAGGGGAGTACAATAAAACTAGAATCATATAGCAGAGAAATGCTCGTCCTACTGTTAATTATGACATGTTTAATGAGGGAAAATGTTGAGAAAATAAAACAAAAATTAAAGGTTGTGATTTTAGTTGTAGCTACCATCACTTTTTGAGGGAGTTTTCCGGACATAAAAAAATAGAACTCAATCATTGACGGATAAGCTCTATTTTTTAGTTTTAAAGTTGTATTTTATAACAGCGATACGTATCAATGGGTTTAAATCCAACTCTTAAAGTAGCTTCAATTTGTGTAGGAGTTTCTTCATCGACAAAGAAGAGCACATAGTCTAGGGATGGATTGAGACAATCCTCTAAAGACACCGAAAGTAAGTCAAGTTCTAAACCTTGGTTTTGATAGGCTTGATTAAGTGAAAGCCCAAAAATTTCATATTCCACGCTATTACATCTAATAAATAGACTTCCAACAATGGAATCCTGCTCAACACCCACATAAATCTTCCATAAATCAAGATGTTCAAAAATTCGTTTGCTATTCCAGTACAGATTTGGATGATGTGTATCATGGAAGATAGCATACTCGCATAACGTTCCTTAGGTAATGGAATCACTTCATGATGAGGCGTAATAGACATGAAATCCTCTTTTTGAAGTTTCATCGTCACACAGGCATCCAAAAGTTCAGCCTGAATACTTTCTAAGTAAGAAATTGCCACCTGATTTTCAATAGGATAACCAAAAAATAATTCGAAATTTAAATAATGATCGCGAAGATAATCAATAAACTTTGAGGCAACTCGATTAAAATCACGTTTTGCAAAAATTCCCCCTAATGATTGGAGATATAAATCCTGTGACTTTACTTGTAAAGTTAAAACACCTATCAGCTCCTGATCCTCGATATAGGCTAAAATCTTGTCTTCGTTATCATTTAACGATTTAGAAAATCGTTCATAAAGGTCACCAAAATCTTTATATTTTGGAAAACTACACGTCTCTTGCCGACGTTCAAATTCCCAGGCAAATCGAGCCACTTCTGTTAGTAAATCCTCTTTAATTTCAATAATCATCTTTGTTCCTCGTTCTTTTTAAGATTAAAAATGACACGTCGAATCGGATCATAAATAATTCCCCTCCAATAGATGTCAGATCTTAATTATACCTAAACTATGACATGATTTCCTTATTTTTACAAATTATAGTATATAATTAAACTATTAAAAAGGAAGGTTGAGGTTTATTCTTAGTTTCAGTATCTGAACTAGGAGAAATCATGACTTTTCCAAGTCATTAGTGATGAAATAGGAAAAGATTTCAGGGACTGATGGGAAATCAAAGCGGGGTTGCCATTTTAGTTACAATAATCGTTGAAGCTTTATTAGTTGTTTAAATAAGTGGAAAAGGCTGAAAATTAATGGCCCAATCTAAGTTAGTCTGAATCAGAGAGGAGTTCAACATGGAAATTTATATCATGCCATCTGCAAATATGATGATCGGACAAGTTATCTCACTTATAGTGATAATCTCGGTTATTTATTTATATGTTTTATTAGTTAGAGCATTGAGAATTTATATTAAGAAACATTCGTAGATATAAAAGGCTCTTCTCTTACTAGGATCATTTGCAACAGCCTGTTTAGATGGATTGTGAGTGATGGTTACGAACGTAAAACAGACAAGAACGTAATTATGGATGAGATTAGTAGTTTTAACTTTTGCCTTACGACAGAAATTTTCTATTGATACAAAAAATAGGACTAAGGCCTTTAGCCTAAGCTATTTATGACATCAAAATCAATGATTTCTAATTAAAGGAGTGAAAAAATGACGAAAGAACTCATCATTGATATTCTCATCGCTATCTGTATTGCCGGAGTTACCCTAGCTGGAATCCTATATTTTTTATCCTATGATTCATACGATAAAGACGTCGATCGGCGACTAAAAGAAAGTGAGAGAAAAAACGAAAAAGGGAAGTGAAATCTGTCTCGATACACAGAGGATATCAAGCCGCTTAAATCTCTTAGCCGTGACATCATGGAGGTCTAAATGACAGACATTTAGTACTTTTGTTTTGAGTAAGAGCATGATGATAGGTGAAACCCTTCAACAGACATGCCTTGGAAGTTTTGATGTTGATGACTTATCCTAAATCTCATCGGGGCTATGATTGGGTTTACCTACTACAAAGGAATCACAAAAATTAACTTAATGTCACCAATCAAGAATCAGATTGAATCCCAACAATAAGGAGAAATAAATGGAAATTAGAAAACTGACAATTCAGGATGAATATTATAATAAAACGATTGAAATGGCCAACCACTGTTCATGGGGAGCAGGGCCCCATTTAGCTAGACGAATGAAAGGGCAACAATTTTCAGACTTCGAATGCCCTTTTGTAGCTATAGAAAAAGGAGAAGTCGTAGGATATTGCACGCTAACCAAAACAGATTTCATTCCAAACTGTCCTTATACTCCCTGGATCGGATTTGTCTTTGTCGATGAACATCATCGTGGAAAAAGAATTAGCCAACAAATGATTCAACACGTCCTCGAATATGCTAAACAACAAGGATTTAAAAAAGTCTATCTTTCAACCGAAGAAGAAAATCTTTACGAAAAATACGGCTTTGTTTACATCGATACCTTAAAAAGTGATGCCGGAACAATGGAAACCATCCTAATGTATGATGTAGCGGGAGAATAAGATGAGTATTGAAAAATCATGTGGGATCATGGTTTATCATTCATTAGAAAAAGAACAAAAATTTTTACTACTTCAAAGTCGAATCAATAATCATTGGAGCTTTCCAAAAGGACATATGGAAATAGGGGAGACCGAAAAAGAGACAGCTATTCGCGAAGTATTCGAGGAAACAGGTTTACCCCTATCAGTAGTAGAGGGGTTCAAAACGTCTTGTCACTACAAATTGGAAAATGGTAACCTTAAAGAAGTTATTTTCTTCTTAGGAGAAGCAACAGAGGCATCTGTTCAAATCCAAGTCGTTGAAATCATGGATTATAAATGGCTCAACCAAGAAGAAGCCATTATGCAATTAACATTTGAAAATGTAAAATTGATTTTAAAAGAAGCCATTCAATTTATAAACGAAAAAAAATAACGTCATTTCTTTGTAAATCACAGTATTTTTTAAAAACAGGAATAAACAAACTTTTATCCGATTGAATGTTTCAAGGAGATAATTTACAAAAAATGATAAAATACATGAATATGATGTATAAAAAAGGTAAAAAATATATCTTGAACACAAAAAATACAAGTTTATGATAACGGTTGTGATATACTTGTTCCATTATCAAAATTTAAGAAAAACTTAAGTGAGGGATAAAGCATGAACTTTAAAAAAATTGGATTAATGCTTTCAGCATTACTTGTGACAGTCGGATTAGCAGGATGTAGCGGGTCAAAATTACCAGAAGGTGATGTTAAGATCGTTAAACAAGATATCAATGGAGTAATCGGATTATTATTAGAATCAGCTGATTATGGACAAGACCAAAGTACAGTTGCTTCCATGGTATTACCAGAAGGATCATCATATGATATCAACCTAAGTGTTGAACAATATGAGAATGGACAATTAGTGAATACATTAGAATTACCGACATATACAACCGCAACAATGGATAAAAACGGAATCGTTCACATGATTTTAAACATCGGTGAAAGCGACATTAAAACTATCTACTCAATTGCAGAAGTGGATACAGAAAAAACAACAGATAGCAAAAACCCACAATATAAAGTGACAAAAATGAATGAAGCACCGATGACATTCGATGCACGTACAGAGATTGGTCAATACGGTGGTGACTTAAATACACCAGTTGCGCTTGCAGGATATGTAACATTCAAAGAGGGTGGAACACAAGAAGGAATCAACTTAACATCATACACGGATGAAGTAGGGAACTACGCCTCAGCAAACATTGTTAAAGTAAACATTGTTCAAAAATAATAGAAAAGAGGAACCCATTATGGGTTCCTCTTTTTTACTTTTCGTGAAGAGCACACAATTAAGCTAGTTGACAATCACAGATGAATGAAGCACCCACTTTGGCTACTTCCTAATCAAAACCAAAAAAATAACAGCTGAAGTTGTTAGTCCATAAAAAAATGACTCTAAATCAAACATTTAATAGAAAAAATATGTTACATTAAAATTAAATAGAAGGAAGTGAAAGTAAAGGAGAGATTACGATGAAAAAATTAAGAATCATCCTCGTTTTCCTGTGCTTATTAATAGCATTATCTGGCTGTCAAACCTCAACTAAAACACAAACAGCCAATGAATTTGTACAACAATTTATAACGGAATTTTTAACTTATAAATACGATGAAAAAACAGAACAAAGAGAGGCCTACAATCAGTTAAGCGAAAAAATAGCACCATACTTTACTAAAGACTGCTACCTATTTTTTACACAACAGAACTATGGCGTCATCCCCATTCAAGCCGCAGAGAAATATCAATCTGATATCACTGTAAAAGATATTCACTTAGAAGAATCATTTCATGAAGACAAAACAGTGGGGTATAACGTAGAGGTTAGCCTAGAGTTACCAGATGAGGTTGCCAATGTCAATCTGACACTTAGCATTCGTGAGCATCATGATACGTTTGAAATATACGCCATCAAATTTTTCAAAATTGATGAATCATTGCAATAAAAAATCGTAGGGATTTTATTCCCTACGATTTTTTTATTAAATCTCCATAATGATTGGTAAAATCATTGGACGACGTTGAGTTTTACTAAATAAGAATGGAGCTACTACATCAGAAATGGCAGACTTCAACTCTTCAGTTGAAACATGCTTAGATGTTTGAAGTTTATGTAACACAATCTCGCGAACTGCAATCTCAGTATTTTTAATTAAATCCTCAGATTCCTTCATATAAACAAATCCACGAGAGACCACATTTGGTCCATTTAATAAACGTTTTTCAGCGCGTTTAATTGAAACGGCAACAATGACAAGACCATCTTCAGATAAAATCTTACGATCACGAATAATCTCAGTTCCAACATCGCCAATCCCGCTACTATCCGTATAAATCGTTCCCGAATGAATACGACCTGAAACGCGTGCTCCGTGTTGATTAAAGGCTAACACATCACCATTATTAAGTACGAAGCAATTTTCTTCCGGAACTCCACATTGCACCCCAAGTTCAGCATGAATACTTAACATACGGTACTCACCGTGAATCGGTAAGAAATATTTTGGACGCATTAAATTAAGCATTAACTTTAGCTCTTCTTGTCCAGCATGTCCAGATGTATGAATATCCGTTAAAGGACTATGCGTAATAACCTCAGCACCCGCACGATACAACGCATTAATCGTCTTACCAACACTTAACGCATTTCCTGGAATCGGTGAAGAAGAGAAAATCACCGTATCACCTGGAATAATTTGAATCTGACGATGTGTTCCATTTGCAATACGAGAAAGCGCCGCTAAAGGCTCACCTTGAGATCCTGTACATAAAATGGTAACCTCATTTTGTGGTAAATGCTTCACCTCATTTGCCGATACAAACGTATCCTCAGGGCAATGAATATACCCATATTCTAAACCAATTTTAATTGTGGCTTCCATACTACGACCGAAAATCGCAATCTTACGATTTGTTGCCACACACGCCTCCACAATTTGTTGGACACGGTGAACGTTAGAAGCAAATGTCGCAATAATAATACGACCGTCAATCTTCTTGAAGATATCGCCTAAGCTTTCCCCAACTCGACGCTCAGAAATCGTGAAAATAGGTAATTCACTGTTCGTACTATCAGATAAAAGACATAAAACGCCTTCTTCCCCTAAACGAGCCATCTTAGCATACTCAGCTGGTGGTCCAATTGGTGTGAAATCGAACTTGAAGTCACCTGTATGAACGATAATTCCATGAGGTGTTTTGATTGCAATCCCATAAGAATCCGGAATACTATGATTCGTACGGAAGAACTCAAACGTAAAATGCTTTGATTTAATCACCGTATCAGAATTAAACTCGACAATGTTGGCTTGACGTAATAGCTTACGTTCTTCTAACTTATTTTTAATTAAACCAATCGCTAATTTACCAGCATAGATTTTAGGAATTTTTAATTGACGAAGTAAAAATGGAATCCCACCAATATGATCCTCATGACCGTGGGTAATAAATAAACCTACAATTTTATCTTGATTCTCAATTAAATATTGATAATCTGGAATGACATAATCCACTCCAAGTAAATAATCTTCTGGGAACTTGATCCCCGCATCGATAATACAAATCTCATCGCGGTACTGAACACAGTACATATTTTTTCCGATTTCACCTAATCCGCCTAGAGCGAAAACAGCCACATCATTCGGCTTAATCGGCGAACTTTTTTTGCGTTGACTCATAAGACACGCCCTTTCCTATAATAATTCATTACAATTCAAAAAAAACAATCCATTTTACACTCGTTTATAATTCCTCAAAACGTTTCTGGTCCTTAACATATTCTGGACATCATGCTAACATTATAACATGAGTTTCAAAAAAGGTCGAAAAAATATTTATAAAAATAAATTCTATTAAAGTCCATAACCAACATCTTTTATTATACCATTACATCGAGGGAATATAACAGATTAGGACTTGAATTTATGTAATAAATTTACTATGATGAATGAAATAACAAAAAAATTAGACATAATAAGATAAAGGAAGTGAAAGTGATGGAAAAAAGCTTAATTTTATTTGATATAGATGGCACGATTCTTAAGAGCGAAACGAATCAAATACCGAGTAGCACCATTCTAGCTATTCAAAAACTTCAACAAGCCGGACATGATCTCGGTATCGCAACAGGCCGTGCCTTATTCTTAGTGGATGAGCGCCTTAAACAACTCCCATTCAATACCTTTGTGACAGCAAATGGGCAACATATTACACATAAAGGCGAAGTCATCTATGAAAATGCCATTCCTACAAACGTCATCGACGAATTCATCGAAGATACCAAAAACCTAAACCAAGTCATTGGACTATTAACCGCTAATCGCGCTACTGTCACTGGAAATAACGAAATCGTTCAAGAATCCTTCAAGCGCGTTTCAATCGACTTCCCAGAAATCTTACCTAACCTACATAAAGAAGAACCGATTTTACAAGCGTGGTATTTCTGTGAAGACTTTGCACAGTTGCCAAAAAAATACAAAGAACATCTACGCTTTATTCCTTGGCTAAACTTTGGAGCTGACATTGTACCAGTGAATGGTTCAAAAGCCGAAGGAATTAAAGCTTTAATCGAATATATGGAACAAAAACCGGAAAAAGTAATCGCCTTTGGAGATGGATATAATGACATCGAAATGCTACAACTAGCCGACATTGGCGTGGCCATGGGGAATGCCTCAGACGAAGTCAAATCATACGCTGATTTCATCACAAAATCAATTGATGAAGATGGCATCTACTATGCCTGTGAACAACTGGGATTATTTTAAAAGAGGGGAGTGGGCTAGATGCCAAATACACAGCCAAATCCATTAGCATACATCGAACAACTACTCGATGACAAACAATTTCAAGAAGCTGAAAGCCTTCTGCTAGAACAACTAGAACGAAAACAAAACCTAGCGGCCGTCTATAATGCCCTTGGTATCATTGCCATTGAACATTATCAAGATTATAAACTAGCTGAGCAAAACTATCGTTTAGCTCTTGATTATAACGATACATCAGCAACCATTCATTTTAATCTGGCCATCCTTTATGACCAATTTCTAAACAACCCACATCAGGCACTCAAGCATTATCAAAAAGCTATCGAATATGATGATCATTATATCGATGCCTATCTAAATCTAGTGGAACTTTGCATTGATCTTGAAGAAAACGTCGAACTTGCTTACGAATACTCTAAAAAAGTAGAGAGCCTCGACTCAACCAATGCCAGAAACTTAAATAACATCGGATGCATCCTCATTAAGTACAAAAACGACCCAGAACGTGCGGTTGATTACTTTGAAAAAGCAGTGACCTTTGCCAAAAATAAAACAACTTCACTTGCTAATCTAGCTGATGCCTATGTCAAAATTGAATGCTATGATGCCGCGCGAGAAGCCTACGAAGAAGTTCTCAAACTCGACCCAGAAAATGCTCTCGTTTGCCACAACTTTGCCTACATCTTGCGTCATCACTTCCAAGAATATGACGCGGCCATCAAATACTACGAACGTGCCATCGAACTTGACCCCAAAGCTCTCATCTCCTACCAAGGACTTCGAGGACTTTACTCCCTCGATCTTCACGAACCTAAAAAAGGAGTCGAGGTTCTCGTCAAAGCCTTACAATACTTTGACAACGATGAAAGCCTAACATTAGAAATCGCCAATATCTACGACTTCGAATTAGACGATTATGAATCAGCGATCACTTATTATAAAAAAGTCCTTGAGATTAATCCTAATAATCTCTTAGCACTTAACGCTTTATCGTACCTAAATGTTGAAATCCTCAAAAACTACGATGCAGCCCTAGAATATTACCTCAAAATCCTAGAAATCGATGATCAGACACCAAGTACCTATGTTAACATCGGTCATCTGTATTTTTACCATCTATCAAACTTCGAAGAGGCGCTTGAATATTACAATAAAGCTCACCAACTCATCAAATCTCGTCAGTTACCAGTCAAATATGCTGGTGAACTTTATTTTAATATGGGAGCCTTACATGAAAACTACCTAAATGATGAACATCATGCTATTCAATTTTATGAAAGAGCCGTATCGATGGGACGAGATCCAAAAGCTGAGAAAAAACTCATCTCCTTTTATGCCAAAACAAAAGAAAAAGTACATTAAAAAAAGACCGATTTCGGTCTTTTTTTAGAATTCTAATGGTTTAGCATTCGCAATCGGTGCTAAAGGCTGTTTTGGATCAATATGATCGATGAATAAGTGACCATTTAAGTGATCAATTTCATGTTGGAACACAATTGAAACATAGTCACGTAAACGGAATTTAATCTTTTCACCTTTTAAATTATATCCCTCAACCGTAATACGACGGTAACGAGGAACGAAGCCTTCGACTTCACGATCAACTGATAAACACCCTTCACCCATAGGTAAATAAGTGATTTCCTCAGAGTAACTCACAATCTTTGGATTTGCTAAGGCAAGAGAATAAAGTTTTCCTTTTTCATCTTCAGTATGAACAGCAATAATACGTTTATCTAAATTTAACTGAGGAGCCGCAAGTCCAACACTTTCACGCAATTGATACTTCTTAGCAACCTCAGGTGTTTGACTATTAATAATGAATTGTAACATATCTTTCATTAACTGAACATCTTCTTTGCTTAATGGAATCGCGACCTCACTAGCTACCTTAGACAACGTTGGATGTCCCTCGCGAATAATGTCTTTCATCGTGATCATTAAAAACCCTCCATTCTAACTAAACCATATTATATCAAACAAATACAAATTTGGCTAATAGGACAAAAAGGTAATTTTTAAAACTCGATTCAATTGATGACGGAAACAGACGAAATCCTCACATCAGAGAGAGTTGATAATAAAAAAGATGCTATTTGCAAGCAAATAACATCTCTTCTTACACGATTATCTTAAGCCTGGTAATATTTTAATAACTGTACTTATCTAAAGCAGCAGCATCCGATGATAACAAGTAAGATAAATAATACTAATAAGAAAGCAAATCCATTTCCACAACTTTCAACACACATCACTAATCCCTCCTTAGATTCATGACTTAATATATATTACGCTTTTTTACCATTTTGGTTATTAATTTTTTAAATTTAGAAGCTAAAGATTCAACTTTAGCTTTCTATATTATATAGTCGCTATTTAGTGACTAACATCCAAAGCATCCCCCGCCGCAACCATTGCCGCATCCAAAGCAACCGCAACCACAGACAATAATTAGGATAAATAAGACAAGAATGAATGCACATAAGCATCCCCCAAATCCGCAACCACAACCACCACCATAGCCTCCTGCAACAGGTACTACAGGCATACATGGTTGAGGATAGCCGTATCCTGCGCCATTGTAATACATCATGATTTCCTCCTTTTTCTATCAGGCTCAGTATATAATACGCAAAAAATAATAAAGTGTTATTGTAAACAAGCCCATCGCTAGAAAAAATACATAAAAAAACGGCTCAATTTGAGCCGTCTAAATATCGACTGTTTTTATTAGCAGTCACAATCGTTTGAGCATCCTCCGCCAAACCCGAATCCGCCACATCCACAGATAATTGCTAATAAGATGAATAAGACAAGGATAAATGCAAATCCTCCGCAACCACAACCAGCACCGAATCCAGCATTAGCATTATAAGCAGGTACACATGGTGTACAGTAGTTATTATATCCATAATTATACATTTTATATTCCCCTTTCATTCTTGAACCTCAATATATATTACGTTAAAGTGCCTGAATGGTTAATGAATTGATGAAAAAATAAAATTATTTTAGAAAGGAAAAAAGAGATCTTCTAATGAAGATCCCTTCAAATAAA
>NZ_AEXQ01000072.1:0-35158 GCF_000191865.1 Turicibacter sp. HGF1 | reverse complement strand
AATTCCCGAGTTCATTTTTTTTTATTGACGTTTTCGACAATCAGCGATTAAGAAGAAAATAAAAAGTCCGCTACAACATGCTGTTAAAATGATTCCAATATTTAATCCAATCGGCCAATATGAAAATTCAATCTCATATTCACCTGCGTCAAGTTGTAGTCCTAAGAACCCTTGATTCACCTTAATCGGTTGAACCTTTTCTCCATTCACTTTAACACTCCATCCCTTATCATAAGGAATTGAAGTAAATAACCACTGGTTATCTTCATTAATCGTAATACTTGTTTTTAAATCATCATTATTAAATTCTAACACATCTAAACCTTGTGTTTGACGTGTTGTATATAACTCATCATAACGACTTAAGTTTTCATCTAAGTAAATGTTCACTAGTGCTAGTGGATCACCGTAATCACCCACAACGACCTCTAAATAATCAAATTTCGGTTCAATATAAAATCCTGCATAATCAAACTGATATCCGATTTGCTCAAAAACTAATTCTCCATCTAAATACGCTCGAACCTCAAGATCCGGTGAGCCAAAGTTTTCAACATAAACCATTGTCTTTTCTTTTGGTTCTTCATATTCAAAGCTAAAGAATCCTGGTTTTCCCCATTCTAAAATTGACGTTAATTCTTCTAATGGATTGATATCACGGAATGAATGACTAGCATATTCATCTGGTACAACTAAATAATAAGGATATAACAAGTTTTGTTCAAGCGCAGACTTAGAATTAAAGTCAGATTCACTGATGACCTGATTAAAGGTAAAGCCTAAATCGGTATAGAATTGATTTTCATAAACAATCGCGCCATTTAAATGCGTTAAATATTGAAACCCATAAGGAAGATTTGCTTCTCCACCACTAAAATCAATATAGTATTTATAAGCTAATAAATTTAACACGTTCTCCTTCCCGATTTGTTGAGAAGTTGTCCAAGAAGCAACCTTAAGTGGAGACAAGAACTGATCTTGACTATACTGATAAACCGAGGTGTAGAATCTAAATCCTTTAAAGTTACTCGACATTGGTAAATTATCATCCGCTGGTTTTCCTTTTTGAGTCGTTCTAAATTCAACACGATAGAAACTATCATCCATTTCCTGAAGAGCTTTAAAGAAATCAGAACGCTCAACCGCCTCATAATCTAAATTCTCTTTTGTCAATGGTGCATCTGTGCTTAATAGGTTTCTAAATGAAATAAGTCCTTCGAGTGCAATAAACACTGATAAAATGACTATTTTATACTTAATTTTAGGTAAAACTAAAGTTAACGTAAAAATAATAACCAAGATAGATGCTAATAAACAATGATTTTTTAACATGACTAATTCGTGTGCATTAACATTCCATTGACGCCATAATGTAAACCCATACAATCCCCATACGATGACAATAACAGTTCCTGCCATAACCATTAAGGCTGTCTTAAGATATTTCGTATAGAAGGCTTCTTCACGGTCTTTAAAATAGGCGTCTAGGAAGCGCGTGAGCATCATGACAAATAAGAACATAAACATATACATCCAACGTGTATCAAGAGATCCTTGTAATAACACATAGAAGATTTTAAATACAAAGAAGAATGATAATATTCCAAGGAAAATAACATACCCCATTTTTTCTCGTTTATCTTTTAAGAAAAGTAATAATGGAACAACCACTGGTGTTAGGATGGTCGTATACAAAGAGGCTCCTCCTCCCCATCCAATTCCAGGATCCGTTGTGCAACTAATTAAGAAGTTAGGATCAAAACGATGTCCCACTGGGAAGAAAATACTCGTTACATAACGATAAAATTGCTTTAACGTGACCACCGATGTTAAACTAGTCCCACTTTCACTTAAACGCGGCGTTTGAATAATAATTAGTGCACTTGGAATTAAGATAAGCCCTCCAATTCCAATTCCGAGTAGATAAAAACCGATGATTTTTAATTGTGTCAAGAAAATTTCTTTTCCTCGATTCATTAAGAAGTTTCTAAATAAAGAATACATCATCGCAAACGGAATGAACTGATAAGAGAAATAAAAATTCATCATCGTTATGAGTGCCACCAGTAATACCATTAGGCCAAATTTCTTTTCCTCTAAGTAGCGTTCAATCGCGTATAAAATGAGTGGATACAGTAAAAACGCATCTAAGAAGAAGAAGAAATGATAATACGTGAGTACCCATCCTGAGAACATGATGACAAGAGCACCAATGAAGGCCACTCCTAACTTTTTATTCAATTTACTTAACCATAAGAAGCTAAAAATACCAATTAAACTAATTTTAATGATATACCAGTATAAAAATAAGGTCGGAATGACATCTCGCGGAAATAGCGTCGTTAACCAAAAGAATGGGGACGTTAAAAAGTAATAAACATGTGAGAAAACACTAGAACCAAGTCCGTGTGTCCAATCCCAAAAGTTTAACTCGCCACTATGAACTAAATCCCATCCATGATAATAAAAAGGTAATACTTGCGTCAGGTTATCACCATAAAAAATCATCAACTCACCTGTTAAAACATATTTAAGATGAGCCAGTAAGACAATCCCGACTAAAATCAACATATAATGATACTTTTTCATCTCCAAACTCCATTCAATCTAAAATTCACTATTGATTCAAATAGCTAATATGATATACCACATAAGAATTATTGATATAAATTCGATTGGCAAACGATCCAAGTGTTTCATATAACAGTGGATCTCCATCGGCTGGTACGATGACAAATTCAATGGTATATGCACGCATTCGACGTTCTAAATCATTGTAAACTGATGGTTCTTCTTCTGCCCAACTCTTTGAATTGGTTAATAATGAATAAATAAACATGCGATACTCGTATGGATTAGTGTCGTAATTCATATAAAAATCACGCAATGTTGCTACATTAAACACTAAAATTTGTGGTTCATATAAGAAACGCGTTCTTAAATCACAACTCATAACCGTTGTTCGATAATCCGGTTCTTTAAAGTATTCTAACTTATAATCGACTAACGCTTTTTCAGCCTCTATTAAATCATAGGGTAACTTATAATAAGGATCGTAAGTTGTATCATTTATTAAGAATTTTAAGCTAAAGTCTTGGGCATGAATCACTGAATTATTGATAAATAAAATTCCAAATACCGCTGTTAATCCCAACGTTAAAATAGTCTTGGCTTTAATAGATTTCATCAATGAAACATAAAACTTTACCCCGACTGCAAATGTTATCAATGAGAATAATAAAATTGTTGTTCGCCCATAAACAATTCCCGTTAAATACTTGCTAATAAACGGAGCCACAAATGGGTTATAGAAGAAGATTAAAGTTCCGACTAAAATGACTTTATATAAGCGATATTCTTCCACCTCACAACGATAGCATAGGACTCCGATAAGTAACGCCCACCCCACAAGGGTATAAATCACTTTTAAAGGTAATAAAATCGCTTGGTAAGAAATAAAACTTTTTTCTGTAAAATAGGTGATTCCATTAATATAATCCGGAATAAAAGATGCCATTGAAACTGGTGAGGCAATGCCCTTAAGTGTCATCACTATAGAGATTAAAAGAATACTAGCTAGTAACAAAATTAAGGCAAATCGCATGATTTTTTTCATTATATTTGAAAATTTTTGAACAAGCCAATAGATTAGAGGATAAAGAACGACCAAAATAATGGTCGCAATCAAAGCAAAAAGCATAGACATGGTAGATATAATTCCGATCACATAAAAAGCTAATGGAATACTTAATGTTACAGGCAATTTCAAATTAGGCTGCTTTGCGATAAACACTTCAAATCCTAGCAATAAAAGAACTAACATTCCCCCCACAAATAACCCAGTTGATTGAACCGAATAATGACTAAACATTAAGATGATAAGAGAGAGGATTGACCAAGGCGTTTCTTTTTCTCGACTCGCCACATAAATCCAAATCAAGTAAATCATTATAAAGGGTCTAAACTGATTGCCATAATAAGAATAAATCATCCCCGATAACGTATCATTCACTAAACAGAATAATCCGCCTACTAGCACCCACTTCATAAACCAATGAGTGTCTTTGAAATAATAATGAACCGCATTAAACAGACAAAGTGGCATTATTATTAAAAAAATAATTGAGGGTAGCCATAAGGTCACCAACATATAATCAACATTTAAAAGCTGTGAAAGGGCTGATAAGAATAAATAATAGCCTTGGAAATTGTAAATCCAGTTTAAAACGCCTGTCTCACCACTCCATGGGTTAATCATATTAACCTGCATGGCATTCACATTTGATCCGACAAATGGAATATAAAAATTAAAGTCTTCACCTGAATAATTTAAACTATCGACGTTCGCATAGAAGTAAATTAAAACACCCGCCATAATCACGATAAGAATATAGTCTAGTTGCCAAGTTAAGCGATACCAAAGCTTTATTTTAAAAAGCGCATAACCACTTAAAACAATCCCAAGTATAACCGTTAAAATTACCAACACCTGACTTGATAAATGCCAAATCATCACCGGTAATGTGATGATTTGGTGTAAGCCTAGAATGATAAAAAAGCCAAGTGGAATCGCATAAGGGAGTTTCTCACTCAAATTTAATTTCATTGAAACAATTTTCCCAATCGCGTAAGATAAGACTAAAATAAAGACCGTCATTGCGATAATCGAATTAATCATCTGTCCCCCACCTCGTCTATTGCCAGCTATAATGAATCTCAACTGATTCATCTAACCCATAGAATTTCTTAAACACACCTTGATGATACGGCGTTACTGCTTCTCCAGAATGGATCGAATGCGTTGGATACGCAGGTAACCAAAGCTCTCCGCTTGGATTTTGTTTGTATGCTTCGATTCTTTGTTCTTGTTCTTGACGAACCTCAAAAACTTGAGAATAGAGACGTCCATACCAGACAAATATAAGCATCGTTAAAATAGAAAAGACAAGAGTGGCTGATTTATTTACCATTGGATTAAATCTTATTTCATTCACAAGATACCCAATCACAATAATTAAGAAATACACCGTGAAAATTGCACAACGGGGTCCAATAATTGGTGAAAGCAACATAGCTCCCATGACTGCCATCCCAAGTAAATAGTAAAAACACATTATAAAAATAGATTGGCATTTCCATAGTAAGTAAATTATTATACCCAAAATAAGCATCGCCATGAATGTCCAATACCCCATTAAAATCCAAGAATTCATATCTGCAAAATAATAAGCAATACTTGTAAACTTCCAAAAACTGATGCCATATGATTCATTTAATGAAACAATGATTGATGAACCTAAAACGTAGACACTGCTCAACATGACTAAACTTAAAATAATAGGTGTAACTTTAAATTTAAATTGATTTCGCTTTTGAATGATTAAGGTCATCATAACAGCAATTAAAATTAGGATAATCACCGTATTTTCTGTAAACGTATAATGAATAAATTCAGGATACTTTGTTAACACTTTTTCAATAAGATTTTTAGACATCCATTCTGTATCTTCAAGAACACGAGCTCTTGAACCTGGGCTTAATCTCATCATTAAAAATGCACCTGTTGTTGTTACGGTATTAAGAAGTAAAATTAAATCCACTTTTTTTGCTTGAATTAGGCGATATCCCATTAGTAATAAATTAGCTAAAATTAAACCACCTGCAATGTTTTCCATAATCAGCCCGACTGTCATACCAGAAACAATACTGATTAAGATTTCATACCATTTAAAGGTCGCGTTGGAATCTTTAAAATATCGACCCATCAAATAGAGTTGTAATAAGGCCATGACCGCTGAGAAACGGTAGTTAATTGATCCCACAACAAATGTGAAGGTTTCCATTCGAATCCCATGTGACACCGTAAACATTAAAAACAAAATAAGACTTGCAATCAATCCTTTTTGACGTACTGGATTGATGATTTTATATAGCAATAAAAAGGTTGAGGAAAATAATAATGGATTAAAGAAATAAATCCACCATTCATGATGTGAAGCAAGTAAAAAACCTAAAAATTCTCCTACCACACGCCCTGACCAGGTTTGATAAAACTCAAATGTCATCGTTAAAGGACCTTTCAATCCATTAATATAATACCCCCAGTCATCTCCGACTAAAGGTGTCATGGATGAAACCCACATAAAAAATAAAAATAATCCCATGGCTATATACACATAGAAATACCTTTTAAAATTCTCTATTAACTTCATTTATTCTTCCCCTCTACTTCATATATCCTTCTAATAAACCATCAATTAAGCTTACCATATTGCCTTTTAACGTATACGGTTTCGGTTCAAATCTTTTCGCACGTTCATACGTTTGAATAAAATTATCACCATCCTGATAAGAAATAAGATAGCCTAGATCTTCAAATTTCTTTGCTAACTCAATTTGATGATTATTGACATGTTCACCATATTCTTTAAGTCTTGGAACCGCAATGATTTTTTTTGTGATTTTTAATCGCCTGTAACATCGATCCTGCACCCGCATGGGTGACAATTAAATCTGCTTTTTCATACAACATTTGGATTTCTTCATTTGAAACAAAGCCAAATATCTGCATCTTATTCGACTCATATTGATTATGTCCGGCTTGAACAATGACTTCTTCTCTATCCGCCACTTGTTCGACTAATTTAATCATCCGACTAAAATCTTGCTTCTGAGTACCACATAAAACTAAAATCAAAATAAACAACCTCCAAACTTAGCATCTGGATAAACTTCTAACAACTCTTCCCACTGAACGTAAAAATCAGTAGCAAGTTTATACATAATTTTTCCTGTCATCGATGGGGTATGAACATTGGCTACCGTCTCAATATAAACAACTTTACGCCCCAATATTCTTGCATATACACACATCGGAATAGTTGAATGAACACCCGTTGAAATCACAACACGTGGACGATACTTGATAAAATAAAATAATGAAACGATCCAAACCCATAAATACTCAAACAGATAAATCCATCCATCATTTTTCGAACAATACATCACGTATTCTGTTGGATAAATTGGATCTTTTGAAACGTCTGTTTTCTCCGTTACAATAACCCCATTATATTTTTTAATCAATTCACCTAATTGAAGTAATTCCGAATAATGCCCACCGGCACTCGCACAAAACAATATTTTTCCTTTTTTCATCATTATCACCAAATTTATTATATCATAAAACAAAAATAAGTCATGAATTTATCACAATCCATGACTTATTTTGTCCATCCTATTGGATGTCTATGAGATATTGATCTGAAAAGTATAATCGATCATAATATAAATAAACGGCCACCACATCAATGTCATGTTCTTTTAAAAAATCACTCAACATAAAATCATGATTTAGACGTAAATCAATGATATACGTTTCATCAAAATGAGAAGCAAACCACCCATTCATTGGATTAGAGAAAGAATCAACTAAAAACAAAGCATTTATCCCGGTATTCTCACCGTAATCATATTTAATTTCACCAGCATATCCTCCGTAAAATGCGTCATAATGATGAATATCCTTATATCCTGGACCGTAGCCATTATGATAAGCATATCGATCACCATTTTCTTTTTCTAAACCGTCTACATAGGTGGTCGCTTGAGGTGCACCTTCAATTATCAAATCACAAATTTGGTCTGTTGCACGACTATACATCCCTGTTCGTCTCGCATAACTTCCACGATAATAAACATCCTCAAAACAAACCTTTTGTGTCACAGATCTTGGATGTCCGATTTGAGGAAACACTTCATTAATCATCTCAATCAAATCTGTATAGGCTACATAAGCGCCATCAGCCGTATGATGTAAATCTGTCTTATAAAAATATTGATAATACTCATCATAATTATTAATTTGCATCTCACCAAAATAAATATCATCATCTAGTGTACTCGTAAAGGTTTCTTTATAAATCTTTGAAGCCTCTTGGTAGTCTTGTCCTTCTAACCAATCCACTTCACTTAAAAGCAAATTCTTATAAATAAAAAGTGGCTGGTCCATAAAATTTGCGACTTTATTATACATTATAGCATGTTGCTTTACCACATCGTTTAAACTTTCAGAATAATAAAGTGGCGATTCAATATAATGCTCATTATATTTACTCACTTCTCGAACCGGAATTAATTTATTTTGTGTCTGATTAAAATAAGACACATACTTCGTCAAAAAGTAATCTAACCGCGTTTGCCATTTGACTAAAAAGCCTCTACCATAAAATTGATCGGCATAAGCCGTTTCAAATCCCGTTTGAAAACGACCATCATATAAACTTTCAAGCGTTATCTTTGGGAAACTAGCTAATTCTCGATATTCAAAATCAACCTCCGTATTTTTAGGAGCGAATAACATCAAACCATTCACTAAAACTAGAGCTCCAAAAAATACAATAATAAATACACTATTTCTTATCTTTTCAAAACGCATCGCTTCGCCTCCCCTAGAAACGGAAATAAATAAAAGGATTAAATGTCGAATCTAAAAGTGACATGACACATAAAACAAATAACATCCCAAGCCCTAAATCTCCGATTAATTTAGTCACTTCACCTTGTTTTAAGAATTTTCTCGCTAGTTTAGCAATCAAAGGCGTTGCCCCAACTAAACCAACTACTAAGTATGGCCAATAATATTGAATATCTAACATTAGAAAGATATCCCACTTCATTAAAACCTTAAAATCAAACATCGACTTTAGATAGGCTCCTAATTGTACTAAATTCGTAAAGCTGAAAATAACCCATCCAATTAAAAATAAAACAATCGCATAAATATGTTGAATCAGACTTGGAAGTCTTTCAAGCCACTTCAATAAAACATACTTTTCAATAATTAAAATAACGCCAAAGTACAATCCCCATAAAATAAAGTTCCAACTCGCACCATGCCAAAAACCTGTTAAAAACCAGACAATTAAAATATTACGAATGTGTTTTAAAACAGTTCCTCGATTTCCTCCAAGTGGAATATAGACATAATCTCTAAACCAGGATCCAAGTGAAATATGCCAACGGCGCCAAAATTCTGTCATACTTTTTGAAATATAAGGATAATTAAAATTCTCGAGAAAATGGAACCCAAACATTTTCCCAAGCCCAATGGCCATATCACTATAACCTGAAAAATCATAATAAATGTGCAAGGCATATGCGATAATTCCAATCCATGAAATAATTAAACTCAACTCATTTTGATGTAACACTTGAATTTGTGTGGCTAATAATCCAAGCTTATTAGAAATCAGTACTTTTTTCATTAATCCAACGATAAATCGCCTCAATCCATTCGAAACATTTTCAAGCGTCTCTTGTCGTGAACTTAATTCTTTTTCAATTGTTGAGTAACGGACAATAGGTCCTGCAATCAACTGTGGGAATAATGCAACATATGTTGCTAACCTTAAAAAACTCTCTTGAACTTTTACACGACCACGATACACATCAATAGTATAGGACATACTTTGGAAGGTATAAAAACTAATTCCAATTGGTAATGGCAAGTTAAATGGTTGAAGATTTAAATGGAATATAAAATTAATATTTTCAATCATAAAATCACAATATTTGAAGAAAAATAAAACAACTAAATTAATGATAACACTTG
Organism: Turicibacter sp. HGF1; assembly: GCF_000191865.1. NCBI lineage: Bacteria > Bacillati > Bacillota > Erysipelotrichia > Erysipelotrichales > Turicibacteraceae > Turicibacter > Turicibacter sp. HGF1. The sequence goes on along the minus strand of NZ_AEXQ01000072.1, from coordinate 25,545 downwards.
AAATTAAAGCTTTTTTAGCCCCTGTATTATCTTTTCTTTGTAAACATCGCCCGACCCACTCGGCATGATAAAAGTCATTCATCGTTGATAAAATCATTAACAAGACGTAAATAGGCTCGCCCCATGCATAAAAAATTAACGACCCAATCAAGAGAACTAAATTCCGATAGACACGATTTTTACTTAAAAAATAAATTCCAATAATTAACGGAAAAAAGCAAAACAAAAACGTAAAACTACTAAATACCACCTAAGTACCCTCCTACCTTCATTTCAAAACTCTTGCAAAATAGATGGACATAAGAAAAAAGATTGCCCGTCTTCGGGCAAATCTTTTTATCCTATCCCCTTTTTATAACTGAAAAGACTTTTGCAAATCCCCAATAAGAGAACGAATTCATCATTCTAAAGTAAAGATGCTTCTTATCTTTCTTTTTATTTAAATAGTGATTTTTCTTCCAATTTGGAAAAGTTTCGTTCAACAATTTCCACCCATTTGATAACACATACTTTCGTTCTGTCTTATCTTTAATTTGTGCCGCTCGCAAAAATGAACTTCCTAAAAAATATTTAATAAACAAATATTCTAATTCTTCATGATAAGATTCAATCAAATCATGTTGTTTAAAATAATCATAAATTCCTGAAAAGACCTCTAACATATCACGCACACGATGATTATGAGTATGTGTAATCGATCCTGTGCGTTGAACGTAATAAACAAACGGCTCCCCAACAAATCCAAAACGTCTGATATGTGGCGCTAATCGAATTAAAAGAGAAGAATCTTCATAGCGAAGCCCCGTTGGAAACTTAATATCGAGTGAATTAAACCAACTTGTTTTATAAATTTTAGTCCAAAGTGTCGCAATCATCTCCGTCATATACTCACGGTTATCTTTAAATGGCCCATCAGTTGCTTGTACTAATTTATCAGGATACTCCCAATAAAAATTACAAGAGACTAAATCAGCATCTTTTTTAATCGCCTCTTCATACATTTTTTCAAACATTGTTAACTCTACATAATCATCACTATCAACAAACCCAAAATACTCTCCTGTCACTTTAGAAATCCCAAAATTACGAGTATCAGCGATTCCACCGTTTGGCTTAATATAGCTTTTAATGAGATGAGGATATTGTTTTACATAATGATCAATAATGATTTGAGAATCATCAGGAGTTGAATCATTCACCACAATAATTTCAATATCTTGAAGTGTCTGATTCACTAAAGAATCTAAACACTTTTCTAAATACTTTTCAACATTATATACTGGAACAATAATACTTACTTTCGGCATATCGTCACACCCTTAATCCACTTTCTTCAAAGTTTTTTGAAATAGAGTAATTAAACTAAATGCAATAAAGAAGCTTGTTAATAACGTATCTAATACATGTCCACTATAATAAGCTGCTCCAATTCCTGCTCCAACCGAAACCAGTAACATCCCATTTTCAAATGTTACCATCGATTTAAAGCGACGTAGCATATTAACTCCACATGCTGCCATTAACACAAGGTATGGACCTGTAAAGATGATGGCCCCTAAAATTCCAAGCGTATAGTATTGACGTAGGAAATCTTGTTCAATAATAAAACCACCTTGGCTAACCGTTGAATAACTTGTCCCAAATAATTTTTGTTTAGGCGTTAACATGTCCCACTTATACTCTGCAAATAATTTCTGTAAATCGCGTCCATCTGTACGTACTTCAAAAGGTTGCTCTAAAACATGCTTCCAAAAAACAGGATCAAATTCAATTTCATAAATATAATCATAATAAGCAGGCATTCCAATCAACCAAGCATTATTACGAACGATATTAATTAAAGCCCAATTATATTCAAATGAATCTCCTTCCATCCCTTCTAGACCACTCGATAAGTCTGGTATCACTTGATTATCCTCACGATTACTTTGAATCTGCACGGCATTCTCTTGTTGATGTTTAATAGCTGGAGAATAAGGGAAGACAAGACTACAAAATGCAATCATAAAGGCCATAAAGGCAAGTGAAACGACTTGAAGACGTCCTTGCTTTAAAAGCAAAATAATGAGATAGCCAATAAATGCAATCACAGCAACGGCAATAGTACCAAGGGTTGCCACACGAGTTCCAACAATCATCATGCAAAGAGAATGAATCACAATTAAAATCATGACTGGCCACTTACGTTTAACTTCATATAGGACCTTATAGAGCAAAGGGAGTAACGTAAACAATAAAGCTCCGATGACATTTGCTTCTTGGAAAAATCCCTTTGATGTTAACTGAGTGGCCTTATACTGTTCATATCCCCCCATAAACCAAGAAATAAAACTTGATTGCGTGTACCCACCATAACTTCCTTTTGAAATGGCCAATAAATCTGTGATAAAAATCACACCACAAACGAACGTAGAAACACATAAGATGACGCGATTAAATGATTTTTCACTAAAGTTGGCCATCCAAACAACATACATCAAAACAAATGGTAATGTCATGGTTAAAATATACTTCAACTCAATTCCCGTTAAAAACTGATAATTAGCAGGCAAGAATAAATCTAAATTTTTCGTTGAAATAAAATGTAAAACAACATAAGCTATCCAAATGATTGCGATAATAGCGGCCCCAATAAACGTACGCTTCTTATGCTTGTCAACCAAAATAAAGGCCCCTACTGCAAGCAACGGCAAAATAAGAAATCTAACAATCGTTGATGGAACAATTAAATGATATTGCTTTAAAAAATCATTCAATAAATAATCTAAATCAACCAATGGCTGAATCACTAAAAAAATAAAGACTAAAATCCCATAAAAACTTGGACTTTTAATCATCGATTTTAATTGATTTAACATACTACTCCTCCACAATCTCTTTAATCTGCTCGACGATTTGGTTATTATGATAATGATACGTCAACAAGTGTGCTTCCATCACATTGAGCTGCTCTGGATGTTTAATTAAGTCTTTCATCCCTTCATAGAAGGAGTTTTCATTGTTATCAACAACAATCCCATATTCATTATTTTTCAACTGCTCTTCAATACCGGCCACCTTTGTTGCTAACACAGGTGTCAAACAAAGTAAAGATTCAAATACAACGGTTGGCAATCCTTCATAACGTGATGGCAATAAGAAACAATCGGCAAGTTTAAAATATGGAAATGGATTTTCACGATAACCAATTAGCTTAAACGTCTCCTCAACTTGATAAGCCTTAATTTTTTGTTTTAAAACTGCTTCATCCTCTCCACCACCAATAATCATAATATGATGCAATAAGCCTTCTTGTATGAGTCGATGATGGATCTCGAGTAAGCGATCATATCCTTTTTGATCTACTAATCGCCCCACACTGATAAATGTCAAAGCTTCTTGTTTAAAAAATGTCGAACGAGTTTCATCAATCACCACATTGTATTTTTGCTTAATTAAGTCTTCTTGAATAATATTATGAATCACTTTAACAGGTTTGCTTAATTCAAATACTTCTTGATAGGAAGCCGCAGCAACCTTTGATACTGCGACTTGCTCATCCATTAAGGATAACGTCTTCTTAAGCAATGGCATGTAATTAGATGAGAAATTTTGAACTTTATAATCTAAATGAACCCAATTTACTTTTTTCTTACTATTTCCATTGGCAACAAAAATTGTACAAAAACCTTCTTTAAAAGCAATCTCAACATCATAAGAATCAAGTTTCATTTTTTTTCGTTCACGCTTAATTTTATTTCCAATCATTCCGGCCTTCATTAAGAAAACCAGATATAGTTTTCTAGCTATCAAAGCTAAATTTTTAGATTTAATTAACTGTCCGAGGGGTAAATCAATGACACTAAAAAATTTAGAGCCTTCTAAGACTCGCACTTCTTTTGGCACACCCTTTAGCATCTCACCATGCTTATGAAGGACAAGTAAATCTATTTCATAATCTGTCGTCTTAACAAGTGTTGTCAATAAATTATTCAAAACACGTGCTACTCCGCCAACGACCATCTCATCATTAACAATTAAAATTCTTTTTGACATTTTCTCACTTCCGATCATATAACCATAACACTAGTTTAAATTGACGTAAATACAATAAATACATTAAAACTTTCTCTTTCTTACTATAAGTATTAATATACTTATTCTTGATCCATTTTGGATATTTACTACTTAAAGTGGTAATATTCTGATTTAAAAATACTTCACGTCCATTTTGATACTCTCTAATGCGTTGCGTCGTTAATTTAGCCCCATGCTCGACAAACATATAATTAACCTCATCAAGACAAGGAATTTTATTTTTGACAACGTAAGACTTGACTAAATCAAGAGCACGATAGATATCAAAAATTTTATCAGAAGGTGTATGCATAATAGAGCCCGCACGTTGAAAATAGTTATAAAAAACATGATTAACTTTGACGATTTTATTCGCCTTGGCTAATACGATCGGAACACAGCCTAAATCTTCATACCATAATCCTTTTGGAAACTTAACATCATCAAATAATGAACGTTTAAACAGTTTATTACACGCACTATTATTAATAGTAATGATTAAAGGATCATTTGAAACATTCGTTTCAGTAAACTCTCCTCCTGGAACAAACTTTGTCTCACCTGATTCATACACATACTGCATATCACAAACAACGACATCAGCTTGCTTCTTTACGACTTGCTGATACATAACCTTAAACATATCTGCCTCTACCCAGTCATCACTATCAATAAAGGCAACATAATCCCCATTTGCATGTGCTAATCCATAATTTCTAGCATCTGCTAAGCCACCATTCTTTTTCATCAATCCAATGATTTTCCCGGGAAATTTCTTTTGATACTCCTCTACGATATCTTGCGAATGATCCGTACTTCCATCATTCACACAAATAATCTCAATCTCCTTCATCGTTTGATTAACAAGTGAAGCTAAACATTTATCTAAATACTTCTCAACATTATAAATTGGGACAATCACACTTAATTTTGCTATCACGTTATCACACCTATTTCAATAATTTCTGCTTGATAAAAATAAAACTCTTCAATAATTTAATTTGTTTATGCCCAAGCAATTTTAAGATAAAACGATCTTTCTTCGATAAACAACTTAAATATTGATTACTTAACCATCCAGGATAATGACGATTCATATGGTCAATAGCCTCTTTAATATATGTTTCTCCATCTTCAAGTTTTAAAAAGCGCAGACAACTAAATAAAGCTAGATTTTCAATTGATAAATAGGCTAACTCTTCCATGTACTCGTCAAAAATTCCTTGCTGCTTATAATACGACTCTATCGAATCAATCGCTTTATAAATATCTAAAACTTTTGGATTAACTGTCGACATAATAGACCCTTCACGTTGAATGTAATGAACAAAGGCTTCATTGACATATGCAATATGATGACATTTTGGCATAAATTTAGCGGTCGTCGCTAAATCTTCATACCATAATCCTTTGGGATAACGAATATTTGTCTTTGTAAACAGCTCCGTCTTATAAAGCTTATTCCAAGCTGATGCAGGACTTAACAATAAATTTTTAAAGGGATTATCCGCTTGTTGACGCAATCCTTGAATATAATTTGAAACACCACGGTCTTCCCATTCCATTAAAAAGTCAGATACAACCAAATCAGCATTCTCTTCCTTTGCTTTTTGATATAGTTTCTCATACATCATTGGCTCAATCCAATCATCGCTATCAACAAAACCAATATACTCCCCACGTACATACGATAAAGCATAATTTCTAGCATCACTTAACCCACCATTTTCTTTAATTAATGGTTTAAATAAATGAGGGTATTTTTTGACATACTCATCAATAATTTGTTGAGATTGATCTGGACTTCCATCATTTACAACAATGCATTCTATTTCTTTTAATGTTTGATTCACAATCGAATCTAAACATCTTGGTAAAAACTGCTCCACATTATAGACTGGAAGGATAATACTTACTTTTACCACTTTTTTCACCACCTGACTAAACTAAGATTTAAATTTATAAAATAACTTTAATGTCATTTTTGACTCATAGATTGAAGCTCTTAATTTTTCTTTAATTGATTGATTCGCTTTTTGTTGTTGATAATATTTATTATTTGTCCAGCCTTTAAATTCTTGCTGTAAATAATCATAAAACTCATTCATAATTTTAAGTGCTAATGATGAATCTTTAATATGAATGACTTTTTGTAATTCATAAAGGGCTTGATTAATACAAACCATCTCTAATTCATCTTCAAACGTTTTGAATTTATTTAGTTTTTTATAATAATTGATACTAGCTTCCAATGCTAATAATGTATGTAAAATTCTTTCATCATACGCACTTGAAACATTATTTAAACGATTAGCTAAATAATAATATAAGGGTTGATTAATCATCGCGATTTTCTCACAATGTGCTAATAGCATCAACATAAAGGCTAAATCTTCACTTCGATAGTTTGTTGGAAATAGTAGTTGATTAGCCGTTAAAATTTCTTTTTTAATAAGTTTATTCCAAGGAGCAGGATTAATTTTAAACAGAATCTCTTTGTGATTCATTAAATCAATCGTCTCAGATTCAAATTTTGGTAATGAAATAGCAAATTGTTCACTTGAATCTTCATAACAATCATAATACTCACAAATGGCCACTGAAGCATCAGATAAACGGATTCCTTCATATAATTTTTCTAACATTTCTTCATGTAGATAATCATCTGGATCAATAAAAATAACATAGGGAGCACTCGATAAACTTAATCCTAAGTTTCGTGTTTTTCCAACCCCTTCATTTTGCTTATCCATCACTTTAAAACGAGAATCCTTTTGCTCCCATTCTCTAATTAAAGTTAAGGTCTCATCTGTAGAACCATCATTGATCACTATCACTTCGAAATCTTTGAATGTTTGAGTGACCAAACTTTTAAAACATTTATCAATATATTTTGCGACATTATACGCAGGAATGATAACACTAATTTGACTCACGGGGTTTACACCTACTTTAGCTCATTTTCATCTAAAATTCGACTATATTAAAAAAGATATTTATTCTATAGTTGTAACCATATTTGAACAGAAATAGTCACATTTATCATATCATAATTTAATTCCAATGGAAATATAAACAAAAAAAGCGCATCGAGATTTCGACACACTTTTTACAATTGTTTATTTTTTTAATACAATTCGCTTTGCACGATTAACAAATAATCTAAATTCATTAAAGAATACAAAATATAAGATGCTATGAGCTATTAAAACAATGGTACCTAAAACAGCCGATCCTAGGAACCAAACTAAAATTGATGACGTTCCTGATGGGAATACTAACTTCCATCCCATATAAGAAATGGATCCAATCACAAACATAATCCCTATTCGTCCAAGAACCAGACGATAATAATACCAAGGTGATAAGTTAAAAACACGTGGATAAACTAAATTGACTGTCATAAAGAAATCAAAAATAAACTGAGACAAGAATGTTCCTAATAAAATCCCAGTAATTCCAAAGTTTTTAATTAATACTAGAGAAATTAATAGATTAGCTATTGCAGTGATGTAAGCAATTTTTTTAGTCTCTTTAAATAAACCATTCACATTTCTAACAACTAATAATGGTTCTCTTGACACCAAATAAAATAAATTTACACTAAATAACAAGACTGCGAATAATGAAAGAATATATTGCTCCTCTTTCATCCATAACATCATAAAATCTCTCATGACAACAAATAAAATACTACAAATCACTGAACTTAAGAAAAAGGCAAAATTCGTATATTCCAAAAATGTTGCATATTTATGTTCTTCATTCTCATTTGAAAATAAATTTCCAAAACTATCAATTGGCGCTTGCACAATGCTAAATAAAATCTTTTGTAAACTTGAGCAAATTAAATTATAAGCATTATAAATATTCGTCACTGAAGTAGCAACAAAGACACTTAATAAAATAGGATCCGTATTACTTAAGACCACACCCGAAATTTTATGTGCAAAGACATGTTTTGTATTTTCAAGAGCTGATAAGTCACGTTCTTCATGATTATTCTTTAAATAAGGATATAACTTAAGAGATTTCTGTCTAGAATAAACATATGTTGCAATGGTTAAAAGTCCATCGACTAATAAAACAATCGCTAAATCTACTTTCAGTAACGCAAGCACAACGACTAAAACAGAGCGAATAAACGTAATGAATTGAATTCCGATATTAATTTTATAATATTGTTGATCAGATTGAACGACAATATTCGGTCCCATTAAAAAGTAAGAAATCACCACTGGAATCAATAATAAGAAATAAATCAAGTAGATCGTCCCACTTGGAATCGGATCCGCTTTACTAATAAATAGCGGAGAAACAATTCCTATAATTGTTCCAAGCACTAAAATGATAATTCCCATCCATCTAAATAAATAGACAGCCCCATTATATAATTCGGTTACCTTTTTATGATTTTTATCAGCCAAGGGTTTATATAATATTTGCTGAAATGCCATTCCAAATCCACCTTCAACTAGATTTAAAACAGCCATAATTTGTAATAATGTCGAATAAAGTCCGTTAATTGAACTACCATAGATACTAGAAAATAAACTAAATTTAACAAAACCTAAAATAGGTAAAATTAAATTTGGAATTGTTGTTGCTAGCATATTAAAAAACGAATGTTTCGTTCTCATCTCATCACTCCTAACACAATCTTTCCTTTTATTTGACTAGAAAGACATAATTTAATAAAAAGGTGTATCGTCATTAGGATACACCTTTTTGATTTAAGTATTAATATTTTAACTAAGATTGTGGCGCTGATGGTTGCTCTGTACTCACACAAAGTGGATCATCTGGATTCTCATCACAGAAATTTGGAGCCGGTACCTCAGGTTCTGGATCAGGTGTTGGTGTTGGATCCGGTGTTGGTGTTGGATCCGGTGTTGGTGTTGGATCCGGTGTCGGTGTTGGATCCGGTGTCGGTGTTGGATCCGGTGTCGGTGTTGGATCTGGTGTAGGTTCAACACCTAATGAAACAACAACAGTAATATGACCTGAACTTACGCTTTGACCTACTCCAGGTGAATAAGAAATAATCGCTCCTTTTGTAACCGTTGCGCTATACTGCTCTTGTTTTGAAACTGTAATTGAAAGTCCTAATTCGGCGTTTTTCTGACTAATATACGAAACGAACTCTTCGTATGTTTTGCCAACATAATTATCTAGTGTCACTGATGCGACTCCTTTAGATTTATATACATTAATTGAAGAATTCGCATTAATCACTGTTCCAGCAGAAACATCAGATACCCAAAATCCCGCTGATACAGAAGAGAACTTATCATCTGTAAAGTTAACTTTAACGGATACTTTATTTGCCCAATTATTAATTTGGTCTTTTGACCAACCTAAAGCATTGAAATCTGGTACCGTAATATAATCCATCACGGTTACTGTTAAACTACTAATACTATCTTTTTTCGTATAAGCTTTAACACTTTGAGACGTCACATACCCCGCTTTGGATGGATCATATCCTGAATCTGACCACGAAATTTTATTAATCGTAATCGGAACGCCTGCTGAAGATGCCCAGTTTTGAGCCATTTGTGCTGTATACTTCCCGCCTACCATATCAGGCATCATACTGCGACACTCTTCAGCATTTTGATTAGCTGAATCTGTACAATCTAATCCTTTTTTAATCACACTTACTGAAATAGATGATACTTTAGACGCAATCGTATTTGCTTTAACACTTTGATAAATAACTTGATTATTGGCAGCAGATGAGATATAACCACTATCTCCCTCTTCAACATAATTCACATCGATACTGATCCCATTTTGTTTTGCCCAAGACGTTACTTCGCTTAATACCCATCCTTCAGAAACAAAATCTGGAACTAATTCTGGCATTTCTGGAATATCAGGTGATGCTTCATTATACCATGACTGTACCCATGTCACACCATAATGTGGTGAAAATGGTGTATAGCTAAATGTATACTTTATTTCAGGTTGAATTTCTTCTAAGTTAATTAACATATTTTTTTTAGCATCTGCAACTGCTCCATCAAATGGAAAGGCATAATTTAAAATATCTCCACGAAATTCGTTATAAACATTACCGAAAGTGGCACTAATAACCATATTTTTAAAATGAATGTAATTCATTGGATTGTTACTTCCATAACTTGTTACTGTATCTAATGCATATTGGAATGACGATGTAATTTGATTCATTGAGATATTTGTTTCAATATTATTTCCAAGCACTTCAATGACTTTTAATACTTCATTAATAGAATTCATTTCAGTTAACATCTGGCTGATAGCTGCTCGAATAACCTCTTGTTGGCTTTCCGCACGTCCAAGATCGCCATTAGCTAATGTTTTTCGATGTCTTGCTAAAGCAAGTGCCTGCTCTCCATCTAAAATTTGATATCCTTGTTCAACATATACGATATCATCTCCCCAATTACGATCACTATTTTGCTCAATAATCGTTTGTGGAACATACATATAAATTCCACCAATGGCATCGATTAACTCAACAAATCCTTTAAAGTTAATTTTCACGTAATATGGAATATCAATATCAAACCAATTTTCTACTGTTTCAATCACACAGGTTGTTCCACCATTATTGGCATGGTTAATTTTGTCCTTCATGTTGTTATAACATGGAATTTCAACATAAGAGTCACGAGGAATTGAAGTCATCGTCACAGATAATTTTTGTGGATTAACCGTCGCTAAAATTAAGGAATCTGCACGTGAATTTGCATTCAATCCTTCTGTTTCAGAGTCAACTCCCATTAATAAAATAGAGAATGGCTGATCAACTAAAGAATCATAATTTTTATTTGATTCCACTGTAACCTCTTGCTTAATAACTGTTTCGATGTTGGCTAAAACAGTCGTCTCTGTCGAAATATTTTCATAACCTAATTGATCGGAAAAAATCGTGGTATAATTATCCCCAATAATAATGGCATCAACGTCTCCTTGATATAAATCGTGAATTAAATCAAATGGCATATCATATGTTTTCACTTTTTCTTCAGATAACTCATTTTTATCTAAAAATGTATTAATACTTTCTACAACTTCTTCTTTAGTAATATTTAAGGTCCCAATTGTTTTTCCTTTTAAATCATCAAATGATTTAATGTTTGAATCCGTCATTGAAACTAAACTATAGTTAATCACGGTTTCTTGTGTTGTCATATTATTTAATGATTTATACACTTTCATATTCACATATCCAAAGTATGAAGAACAAATAATTGATACAATTGCAATCACACTTGTCACTAAAATTCCAATCCCTTTATTTTTGTTTAGACAATACATCCCAAACATCAATAAAGATAAAAAGGCAAAAATTAAAATTAACGACACATTGATTCGAAGAGAACTATTGAATCCAGAATATTTATTGATATAAACAATATTTAAGACAATTGGAATAATTGGAATAATTAAAAGTGATAATAATAAATACTTAACAATCGGCTTTTTTAATATATTTTGCAAGTTACTCATTTCTCCTCACCTCCACTACTGAATTTCAATTAAAACTAATTGATTTTCTTTTTCAACAACAATAAATCCTGTTTCTGTTGGAAATTTTGATAAATCTAACTCATCACTATCTGTATATGTCCATTCTGCATAAACATATGTCCCATCCATCTCTGTTCCGTCTGGCATTGTGTAGACATAGTTAGGATCAACCCCCGTTACCTTAACATTTTCTACTGTTAGCAATTGATCGGCACCGAACTCTTCAATATAGTAATCTAGATATAAATAGAAGACATCTACTGCTTTATTTCTAAAATCTGAACGATATAACGGATACACAAATTGTAATCCACCTACATCGTTACGTCCTCCTTTATTAGACCAAGTAAAGAAATCGGCAATGAAATTTTTAACAACAGACTCTGCATAAGCTGATTCAGTTTCTGGAGTCCATGACTCTTCAAAGGCTGTTTGATTCTCAATTAATTCATCATAAATTTCTTTTTGATATTCTGTAGCTGTTTCACGTAACGTATAATCAACAACGTCTTGGGTCACATCAATAATTCCTATATTCGTATTCACATCATTTCCTACTGTACTTTTATCTCCTTTTAACTGAGTGATTAAAATAACTGCAAGAACAATTGTAGTGATTGTAAAGATTCCCCCGAAAACTAAAAAGGGCTCTTTTAACAGCTTATTTAGCTTCATTTTCTTCACCTTCTCTTTCCTTGATTACCGAAGCATATTGACATGTTTTTTGATGCATATCACCTTCATAAATTAATTCATCCGTATACACACCACTTGCCCCATAGTATAACAATTCTTCTAGTGTGACATCATCATTAATGGTATGGAAGAACATTGGTTTTTTTAGATACTGCAATTGATTTAAAAGATCAAATCTTGGATCTCCCCATAATGAAGCAAAAAATTGTGGCATCGTTACAAATACAATTTCTTCATTTTCATTAATAAACTCAATGACTTCATAATTCGAGCGATGAGTTTCCTGATACATGGTATAGATATAACGATCGAATTCATAAATTTCTTCTACCATATCGAACATTTCAAGCGTATAAAGTTGTGGAATAATTCGAGATAACAATGTCTCATCAACTGCCGTTACCTGTTCAACAATAGCAGTAAATGATTGTTTTACACTGTCTTCATCTGCCCATTTTGTATCTGTAACAAATACCACATCATCATACTCTTGTAATAATTTAATGATATCTTCAAAAGTCATGGGGCTATATTGACCATTGATTTTCATACTTAAAAATTGTTCTAATGTTGGAACATATTCATCACGTTCATTTTTTTCAATCGATGATAAATCAATTAAGTCGAGTTGTTCAAATCGCTCATAATCGCTTTCTGACCACTCATGACGGGCAACTAATTCTCCATCACTCGTAAAGAGTAGGTCTACTTCGAAAACTCTAAATCCTTTATCATAATTATCTTTAAATGCTTCAATAGAATTTGTATAAGGATACCCATCAATTCCGCCCATTGCATGAGCAATATATACTAATTCTTCTTTAGACATAGGGGTTGTTAAATGCTCAATATCCATTTCATACTTACAAAGCATATCTGAATAATCGGTAATAACGGCTTCATATTCATCTAACATTGTATTTTGTGTATGACTTTTTTCTTCAAGTTGCTTAATGGTTTGATCCATCATATAAATTAAAATGGCTAATCCACACGCTGTAATCCCCAATAAAACGCCCAACATGATTAGCTTATTTTTTTTGATATACTCTTTCATACTAACCCCCTTCTAAATACATACTATTTAATTGTACATTATTTAACTAAGAATGCAAATATTGAAAATCGTAATTAAGTAAAAAAATACATTTTTATACATTTTCCATTACATTCCACCATTTTTTGAAATTAAAGCAAATCCCTATTACATAAAAAAATCTCCTCATGATGAGGAGATTTTTAGTTCTATTTCTTTAATTGAATGTGTAATTCAGTTAACTGTGCCTCGCTTACGCGTCCTGGTGCTTCTGTCATTGGACATGTTGCCGATGCATTTTTAGGGAATGCAATCACATCACGTAAACTTTGTGATCCTGTTAAAATCATCGCGATTCGGTCAAGACCTAATGCTAAACCACCATGTGGAGGTGTTCCGTATTTGAAGGCATTCATTAAGAAACCAAATTGTTCTTCAGCTTCTTCTTTTGTAAATCCTAATGCTTCAAACATACGAGATTGAATATCAGGACGATAAATACGTAATGATCCTCCTCCTAATTCATATCCATTTAATACGATATCGTAAGCTTGAGCTTTCGCATTATGAGAATCTGTATCGAACGTATCTAATGTATCTAAACTTGGCATTGTGAATGGGTGGTGTGCTGCAAAGAATCGTCCAGCTTCTTCATCATATTCGAATAATGGCCAGTCAATCACCCATAAGAAGTTAAATTTTGATTCATCAATTACTCCTAATTCTTTAGCTAAATGTAAGCGTAATGCTCCTAAGCTATCTGCTACGACTGCTTTTGTATCAGCAACGAATAATAATAAATCCCCAATTTCAGCATTTGTAGCAGCTTTAATTGAAGCCACTTCGTCTTCATTAAAGAATTTCGCGATTGGACCATTGAATCCTTCCTCGACTACTTTCACCCAAGCTAATCCTTTAGCTTTATATTTTTTAACAAAGTCAGTTAATTTATCAATGTCTTTACGTGAGAAGCGTTCTGCTGCGCCTTTCACACATAATGCTTTTACTTCATTTCCTGCTTCAACCGTACTTGCAAAGACTGAGAATCCACAGTTAGCTACAACATGATTTAAAGGTATTAATTCCATTTCAAAACGTGTGTCTGGTTTATCTGATCCATAACGTCCCATTGCTTCTTCATAGCTTAAACGTGGGAATGGACGCGGAATATCTAACCCTTTAACATCTTTCATCATCTTAACTAACATTTCTTCAACTAAATTCATAATTTCTTCTTGTGTTAAGAATGAGGTTTCGATGTCAATTTGAGTAAATTCAGGTTGACGGTCAGCACGTAAGTCTTCATCACGGAAACAACGTGCTACTTGATAATAACGTTCAAATCCAGATACCATTAATAACTGTTTGAAAATCTGTGGTGATTGAGGTAAAGCATAGAATTCACCTTCATGAACACGACTTGGAACTAGATAATCACGTGCTCCTTCTGGTGTTGATTTATTTAAATATGGTGTTTCAACTTCAATAAAGTCTTGACTATCTAAATAACTACGAACTGATTTTAAAATGTTATGACGTAAGATAAAGTTCTTTTGCATCATTGGACGACGTAAATCTAAATAACGATATTTTAAACGTGTATCTTCTAAAGCATCTGTTTCATCTGCAATGATTAAAGGTGTCATTTCTGCCTCTGAGATAATGGTTAGTTGTTCTAAAACAACTTCAATATCCCCTGTTGGCATATTTGGATTTTTACTTTGACGTTCTGCAACGATCCCTTTAACGGCAATAACATATTCATTACGAACTTTATTAGCCACTTCTAGTACTTCAGGGCTAACTGTT
Organism: Turicibacter sp. HGF1; assembly: GCF_000191865.1. Lineage (NCBI taxonomy): Bacteria > Bacillati > Bacillota > Erysipelotrichia > Erysipelotrichales > Turicibacteraceae > Turicibacter > Turicibacter sp. HGF1. Next base: position 10,427 of record NZ_AEXQ01000072.1, on the reverse strand, counting down.
TCTGGATTTGCCACTAATTGTGTCATTCCATAACGGTCACGTAAATCAATGAAAACTAATCCTCCTAAGTTACGAGATTTAGCAACCCAACCTTTTAATTCAACTACTTGACCGACATTCTCAAGTCTTAATTCTCCATTATTATGTGTACGATTCATAAAATTTTCACCTCTTCTTAATGTTGACATCCGCATCCATGACCATTTCCACCGCAACACTCATGATCATCTCCATGACCATGTCCTCCACAGCACTCATGTTCTTCTTCTTGATGATCGTGGCATCCACCACCACAACATCCTCCATGTTGATGGTTACGTTGTTGATCTTCGATAATATAGTCAATAACAAATCCTACTGGAATACTTTCTTGTGTACCTGTTTGATTATTTTTAATATTAATCATCCCATGTTGTAACTCTTCATCACCTAAAATCGCTGTGTAACGTGCATGATAGCGGTCGGCTTGTTTAAATTGACCTTTTAAGTTTTTACCTAAATAGTCTGTTTCACAAGCAAGTCCACGGCTACGTAAATCGAGTAATAAACGTGATCCAAATACTTTTGCATCTTCCCCAAGAGTAATTAAGAATAAATCAACCGCATCTTCACCTGCTACTTGAATATTCTCAGCTTCAAGTGCTAATAATAGACGTTCAAGTCCCATACCAAATCCAATAGCAGGAACAGTTGGTCCTCCAAGTTCAGCTACTAACTTGTTGTAACGTCCACCACCACATAATGTATTTTGTGAACCAAATCCTTCAATCTCAGCTTGAATTTCAAAAATAGTATGCGTATAGTAATCAAATCCACGAACTAAGCTTGCATCATACTCATATTCAATTCCCATTGCTTTTAAATATTTTTGTACATTCATAAAGTAAGCTTTATCTTCTTCAGTTAAATGATCAATCATTTGTGGTGCTGATTGCATAATTTCTTTATTGCGATCAACTTTACAATCCAAAACACGTAATGGATTTTTTTCTAATCGAACTTGGCAATCTGCACATAATTCTTCTTTATGCCCTTCAAAATGAGCAAGTAAAGCAGCACGATAATTTTCACGACTTTCAGTATCTCCAAGAGAGTTTAACTTAACTTTAATATTACGAAGTCCAAGAACTTTATATAAAGTAACAGCTAACGAAATAACTTCGGCATCAATTGATGGATCCGCGCTTCCAAATACTTCTGTTCCAAATTGAATGTGCTGACGATAACGTCCTTTTTGTTGACGTTCATAACGGAACATTGGTCCAATATAAAACATTTTTTGTACCATTTGGTCCGCATACATTTTATTTTCAATATAGCTACGTACAACACCGGCTGTTCCTTCCGGACGTAATGTCATCATACGGTCACCACGGTCTTTAAAATCATATGTTTCCTTTGACACAACATCAGATGTTTCACCGGCTGAACGATGATACAATTGTGTACTTTCAAACATTGGGGTACGAATTTCTTTGTAATTAAAGATTGAACAGATTTCGCGAATTAAACTTTCAACATTTTGCCAACGAGCACTATCTTTTGGTAAAACATCATAAGTCCCTTTAGGTTTATTAAAATTCATTCTTTTAGCTCCTTTCATAGCCTTACATAATAAGCAATAATCGATGTCGGACACGGGTTATACTTAACTTTTTTAAAATTAAGTATAAAAAAAGTCCTTAGATTTAATCTAAGGACGTTATATACGCGGTACCACCTTAATTGTAGTTATCAAATAACTACCACTTGAAACGTTAACGCCGTCTACGGATATCCCTACTTAAAGTTCAGGACATCTTCTCACAAGTGTCTTTCCTTAACTTACCCGTCGGAGCTTCCAGCCGTGACTCCGTTCTCTAGTTCGTTATCGATTAAGGCTCTTTCTTGATCATCGAATTTATTTTTATTATTGACTATTTACTTCATTATAATACATTTTTTCTTAAGATTCAATAATTAAAGTCGTCGGACCATCATTGGTAAATTCTACATCCATCATCGCACCAAAAACACCTGTCTCGACGGTTAACTGGTACATATTTCGTAAGATATCATTAAACTGGTCATATAAAGGTTTTGCGACTTCAGGACGAGCTGCTTCAACAAAACTTGGGCGATTCCCTTTACGCGTGTCTCCATATAATGTGAATTGAGAAACAGATAAAATAGATCCTTGAATATCTTTCACTGATAAATTCATTTTTCCATCTTTATCTTCAAAAATACGCAAATTAGCTACTTTTTTTGCACAGTATTCTAAATCTTTTATCGTATCTTCGTGTGTTATTCCGACTAATAACAATAATCCTTTATCAATCGATCCAACAACTTCCCCTTCAACGATTACTTTTGCCAATTTTGCACGTTGTACGACTACTTTCATTTCTACACTCCTATTACTGTATAATACGTTCTACACTAAAGACATCTTTAACACGCTTAATTGTATTAACAATACTGATGAGCTGCTCCACATTACGTACAGATAATGATAAATTGATAATGGTTGTGTCATTAGCAGATACAGCATTCAATTCCGAAATATTCGTATTTAAAATTGTCAATTTTTGAATCACATCGCCAAGTACATTTTTACGATCAAGTGCTGTGATTCTAATTTTAGCACTAAATGAATTTGAATGCTCATCATCCCACTCAACTGGAACAATTCTTCCATTGGTTTTGATATTATGACATTCAGCATGGTGAATCGTAATCCCGCTACCTTTTGTAATATATCCAACAATCGGATCACCTGGCACCGGGTGGCAACATTTCCCAATCCTTAAATCAACATTATCTAATCCATCTACAATAATACCAAAACGATTTTTTGCTTTTTTACGATGCTCTTCTTTAATCTTTGCCGCCTCGTTAATTTGTTGAATGAGTTCACTATCATTGACTTCCTTACCATCTGCGAAATATCGTTCAAGCATTGTTTTAGCGACTAAGCGACCGCGACCAATTTGGTAATAAAGCTCTTCTAGTTTATCAATACTTTGCTTTTTATAAGCTGTTAATAATTTTTTAATATCTAAATCACTTAACGATAAATCTTTCGAAGCTAATTCTTTTAGGAAAGCCTCTTCGCCTTTATTGACATACTCTTCGCGTTTAATACGATTAAAGTACTGGCGAATTTTATGACGGGCTTGTGAAGTCTGAACAATATTTAACCAATCTTCACTCGGACCAAAGGAATTTCTTGATGATTTAATTTCAACAATATCGCCGGTTTTCATTTGATAATTTAAGGTAACAATCTTTCCATTCACAATCGCACCCGTTGTTTTATGTCCAAGATCTGTATGAATACGATATGCAAAATCAAGTGGGGTAGAACCCGGTGGAAAATCAAAGACGTCTCCATTTGGAGAAAAGACATACACATTCGCATTAAAGATATCATCTTTAACGAGCTTCATTAATTTCTCAGCATCATTCACTTCTTCTTGGTAAGCGATTAATGTTTCATACCATTTTAATTTATCTTGAATTTCTTTTTGTTCCTGTTTTGGAGTGATTTGTCTATTTTCTTTATACGCCCAATGAGCAGCAACTCCTTGCTCCGCGATATCATCCATTTCTTTTGTACGAATTTGAACCTCAAAGACATTACCATGTGGTCCAATAATCGTTGTATGTAAGGACTGATACATATTTGGTTTGGGCATCGCAATATAATCTTTAAAGCGATTTGGAATCGGTTTAAAGTGCGCATGGATAATTCCAAGCGCTGAATAACATTCAGGAACAGAATTAACAATTAAACGTAGCGCTAGCAAATCATAAATTTCTTCAAAATCTTTTTCACGCGTCATCATTTTTTTGTACACGCTATAAATATTTTTAATACGCCCTTTAATCTCAAAATTAATTTGATATTCACTTAATGCTGATTTAATCTCGTCTTCCATTTCTTTTATCTGTGCTTCTCGCTCGTGTTTCTTTTGTTTAATTAACTGAGCAATTCGATAAAAATCTTCGGGCTTTAAAAAGCGAAGCGAGGTATCCTCAAGTTCAGCTTTAACACGATACATCCCTAAACGATGTGCAATTGGAACATAAATTTCCATCGTCTCATGAGCAATCGCACATTGTTTTTCCGGCGCTAAAAACTTAAGCGTACGAATATTGTGTAAACGATCAGCTAATTTAACTAAAATAACACGAATATCTTTACTCATCGCAAGTAACATTTTACGATGATTTTCAGCCTGCTGTTTTTCTTTTGATTTATAAGATAATTTTGTTAACTTTGTCACACCATCTACAATATTGGCAATTTCATCATCAAAGAGTTCAGCTATTTCCTCTTTTGTAATATCTGTATCCTCGATAATGTCATGTAAAAGCCCTGAAGCAATGGTACGAGGTCCCGTTTGCCACTTCGCTAAAATATAAGCGACCTCAATGGGGTGGATAATATACGGTTCCCCTGATTTGCGCAATTGCGTCTTATGCTGCTGATACGCAAGTTCAAACGCTTTTTCAATGATGGCAATACTATCCGGATTTTTAATATATGTTTTAGCTTGCTCTAAAACATGGTCAATTGAAATGTCATACCCATTTAGTTGGTACATAATTATTACTCCTACCATTTAATATACTTAATTTATTATAAATCTAAAATCATCTTTTGTTTCAAAAAAAATGATATTTTCGAATTATTTTAGGTGAAAAAAAAGATGATGACCAAATCAACATCTATCACAAACCGTAAAACTTAACATAATCAATACTATTTTAGCATGATACATACTTTTTTTAGATTTTAACATAAAAAAAAGTAGAATTGCAACAATAATTGCTTCAACTCTACTTAATCTTTTATATTTTTAAAAATTAATATTGCATTAATGAGAAAACGTCATAATTTCCTAAGTGTTTGCGCCCATCTAAATCAACAAGCTCAATTAAGAAAGCACATCCAACTACAATACCACCAAGCTCTTCAATGATTTTAATCGTAGCTTCAACTGTTCCACCTGTTGCTAATAAATCATCAACGATTAAAACACGTTGCCCTGGCTTTACGGCATCTTTGTGCATGCATAATGTATTTGAACCATATTCTAAATCATAGTTAAATGAAACTGTTTCACGAGGTAATTTTCCTGGTTTACGAACAGGCGCAAATCCAATTTTTAATTCATTTGCAACTGGACATCCAAAAATAAATCCACGAGCTTCAGGTCCAACGATTAATTCTGCGTTTTGTGCCTTTGCAAATTCCACCATTTGAGATGTTGCAAAGTTATATGCTTCTCCGTCTGCCATTAACGGTGTAATATCTTTAAACTGAATACCTTCCTTTGGAAAATTAGGTACGTTTGCAACATAATCTTTAAGATTCATGAGTTATTTCCTCCCTAGCGTTAATAAAACTGTTCTTCAATTCACTCCACGTCGTCAATTCAAAAAATTCAAGCATCAAAAGCTTTGATTGTTGAGACTGATACGTTGGAGCTTCTGATAAATCACGCTTCATCTGATAATCGGTTGAAAAAACCGAACCATTTTTTATTATAACAAGTTCTATCTCAAAAAACACCTGCAAAATGAATAATAATTCATTTTTACTAATTCCAATGCGCATAAAGTAACTATACATTTGATCATTTAAATGAATTGGACTGTGTTGTTTGACTAGCTTATACACGGTAATAAATTTTTCTCTCGGTGCAAATGTCACGTGATTTGGTAAAGGAGCTAAAACGATATTTTGAATCGGATGCTCTTTTATAAGTGCCCACAACTGTTCTTTAGAGCTTGGAATTTTATCGATGATTAACGTACTTATTTCTGATGTTTCAGTTACCTCAGAATATAAAGTCGCATGAATAAGCTTTTCCCTATTTTGTTCGTAAACTTGCTTATTTCTTAAATCAAGCAACTGGAACTCATCACATTTAACATCCATGACATGAAATTGAACCGTTCGATTTCCATTCCATTCATTAATTTTAATCTCTCCAATAAAATCAAACAATGTATCAGGCGTTAAATAAATCATTAAATCCGCTTTATTAAACGCAATTGCATCTAGTTGATGAGCCTCATCATAAATCGTAAACTTTAAATGTTGTAACTTATTTCCAATCGCTTTAATATTTTTAACTTTAACCTGCTCAATTCCGATCACTGGAGGACGATTGCCCTCACCATAAGGCGCCAAAACAGCTAAATCCTCAACTAATTCAAGATCAATTTTTTCAAGTGATAAATTTAAGTCTACCCGTTGCATCGGTTGAATCTTAATCCCTCTTAAATCAGCATTTAACTTATCTTCTAACGGTTGAATATTTTCTGGAGCTAACGTAATCCCAGCCGCAAGCGCATGTCCCCCAAAACGTTCGATTAAGTCTTCATTTTGATTGAGTAAATCAAATAAATGATACCCCTCAACCGCTCTTGCCGATCCTTTAACAAATCCATCATGATCATCAGTTAAGACAAAGACAGCTTTTTGCCACAATTTCGATAATCGACCTGCAACAATTCCTAAAATCCCCTCATGCCAGTTCGGTTGATATAATAAAACCACTTTTTTATCTTCTAGTTGTTTTGGAGTCATGAGTGTACTTGCCTGATCTAATACTTTTTGCGTTACTTTTTGACGTTCTAAGTTAAAAGATTCAATTTGTGTTGCAATCAAAGCGGCTTCCATCTCATCATCACTAATTAAAAGTTCAACTGCTAACGCTGCTTCATCCATTCGTCCTGGCGCATTTAACCTTGGACAAATTTCAAATCCGACATTAACTTCATCCACTTCCGATTTATCTATCTTTGCTTCATTCATCAGCGCATTTAATCCGCATAACTCAGTCCGTCTAATCGCCTCAAGTCCACGTTTAACGATATAACGATTTTCGTCAATTAAAGGAACAACATCTCCAATTGTTCCAAGAGCTGCAATAGCAAAATACTCTTCTGATAACCCATCTCCAATTAAAGCTTGAGCTAATTTCAAGGCAACTCCAGCTCCTGATAATTGATAAAATGGATAAGATGAATCTAATTCCGGATGAATAATTGAAAAAGCATTTGGGTGGCATTCCTTTGGTTGATGATGGTCGGTAATAATTAAATCAACCCCGTAAGGAGGTAAAATATCAGCTTCTAATAGACCTGATATTCCATTATCCACCGTTATAATTAACTTATATCCATCTGAAATAGCCTGCATAAAAGCATCTTCATTCGGCCCATATCCCTCATAAAAACGATTTGGGATATAATAATCTACGATGGCTCCTAGCCCTCTTAATGCTCTCATTAAAATAGAAGTTCCTGTTACACCATCAGCATCATAATCCCCATAAATTAAAATTGGCTCTTGATTTTCAATTGCTTTGTTTATACGATCAACACTCTTTTTCATATCCGAAAATAAAAAGGGATCATATAAAGGACCCTCACCGCTTAAAAAGGTGTCAATACTCTTCTCACTCGCTAAGTGACGATTTAAAATGAGTTGTTTAACTTCATCACGAAGATTTGAATTAAAGCCAAGTTCTAACTCCCCGATTGATTCACTCCACTGCCATAAAAAATTAGATTTAAGCAAAATATCTCCTCACCTTCATATTTTATAAAATTCTATCATAGACTTAATCGAAATATTAATTAAGTATAGGTGGATAACTATGAAAAAACAAAGCGTTGCACAAGGAACTTTAATACTCGTTGTAGCCGGTTTAATTACTAAAATATTAGGAATGATAAATCGGATTATTGTGACAAGGTTGTTAGGAGAAGACGGAATTGGTATTTACATGCTAATTTCACCGACATTGATGTTATTAACGACATTCGCAAGTATCGGGCTTCCCGTTGCCATCCCAACCTTAATTTCACGAGCAAACAAGCGACAGAAAAAAATATTATCTGTCTCTCTTATTATTGCGATGGCCTCTAGCCTTTTAATTTCTATCATCCTCTTTTTCACAGCAAAACCATTAGCTGTTTATTTATTAAAGGATGCTAGAACCTATCTTCCCCTCATTTCAATCGGACCCCTTTTATTTTGTGTGTCATTATCGTCCATTTTGAAAGCCTATTTTCAAGGGGAACAAAACATGTATCCCTCAGCGATTTCAACACTTGTTGAACAAATTGTCAGAATTATCATTTGTATCTTCTTTATTAATTGGTTATTGCCTTATGGTGTAATCTATGGCGTTGTCGGGACAATTTGGGCTTCGATTGCAGGAGAATTAGCTTCCATTTTTATTTTAATTGTGATGTTCTTAAACAATATGAGAATTAACCATCGTGGTGCTAATCTCTTACCAACTCGATTAACTTCTCAAAACTTCAAAGATGTTATCGCCATCTCCTTACCCGCAACTGGAAGTCGTTTAATCGGTTCTTTCTCACACTTTCTAGAACCCATCATTGTCGTACAATGTCTCTACCAAATCGGTTATACTAGTGAATCAAGTGCCAAATTATACGGTGCCGTTTCAGGATTCGCCCTTCCTATGCTATTGATGCCATCCTTTATTACGATGGCTGTCACACAATCGATTGTACCTCCGATTAGCCAAGCTTTTGCAAGTAAAAACTTCGAACGAATCCACTCGCATCTCAATGCAGCTTTTCAACTCTCTTTTCTTCCGAGTGGACTTTATACGGTCTTACTGATGATTTTCCCATTTGAATTAATGAAACTTCTATATGGCACAAGTACTGGATCAGACTATCTACTCATCATGGCACCCTTTTTCCTTTTATACTATTTCCAAGGGCCGATGACAGCCAGTTTACAAGCCATTGATGAAGCAAGTCGTGCCATGACGACCACACTTATTTCCTCTATCATCAAAATTATCATGATGGTTGTCTTACTTTTAATCCCGTCTTTAAATATTTACGGATTAATTATCTCTGTTTTATTCAATATCGTCTTTATCACAGGATGGCATTATATTATTATTCATAAAAAAATCGGATATAGTATGGATCTTCGTGCTGTAATTAACGGAACGTTAATTATTGGGATTACCTTTTTACTGGGCCGATATCTATCCGCTACTATGAGCTTCTTCACAAACCCATTTCTCAATATGATATTCATTATGATGATTGTATCGATTGCTTACCTATTTCTTATTGTTATTTGTGGACTTTTTCCAACACAAAAAATGACAACATCCATCAAAACGAAATAACGTTCTTATTATAACATATGTTTCCATGAGATAAAGAAGGATTGCGACTAAAAAACGTTACTGCTCGGTAACGTTTTTTGCATTTAAATCGAGATTTCGTCGTGTTAAACATTGAAGATGCTCACCATCATAAGCTGCATAATACACCTCTTTAACCGAAAAAATCCCCTGATTTTCAAGTTCTTGTTTCACCCAATCTTCATTTTTTTGAATTAAAAATAAATTTTCTTTTTCAATTCCACCTGACGTAATAATTGGTAATGGGTTATATTCAGTTTCTTGTTTTTTAAAGGCAGATAACTCACCATTTGCTTCTAGTATCGCATACTCCACTTCAAATACAGACGAAATATTATTTGTTCTCAATTGAAGCATTAAATCATCAAATGTATAACGTTGTCTACGCATCTCATCTAAATCAACCATGCCATGATGAATTAAAATAGAGGGCTTGCCGTCTACAATCTCTCTCACCTTTTTAAATCTTAATGTAATAAAGGCGGAACAAAACTGTAAAGCCCCTAGAAGACCAATTGCTAACAAGACTTCATGAATGGGACGATTCAAGTTATCAATGGCCATCGCTGCAATCTCAGCCATTAAAACCGATACAACTAAATCAAGTAGCGTCAACTGACCAATTTCCCTTTTTCCCATTAATTTAAATACAATTAACAACACAATATAAAATAAAGTTGTTCGATACACCACAATATAACAATTCGGATCCATAACGTCCTCCTCTTTTTACTTAATCTATTACTAACTTTATTAATGATTCTCATAATCCTGTCGCATCGTTCATAAATTGATTATTGAGATAACATGATTGTATTAGGAGTTGAGAATATGACACAAAAATTAGGACGAGCATTATTATACGGTTTAAGCTTCATTGTTATTAGTATCCTCATACTTGGGTTACTTATAACTACTTTTGCGTATTTTGAATGGCTTTCAGTTGGAGCATTAGAAAAATTAATTTATGCTTCATACGTTGCAATCTTTTTCATCGGATCTGCAGTTGTTGCCAAACAAGTCGCTGAAAAAGGTTGGTTAATTGGGTTAATGATTGCGGCTACGATGATTATCCTGAGCCTGCTTTACTATCTCATTGGAGTAGAATCACCTCTTTCATTTAAATTTGCTATTCGTTGTGTGATTACCTTAGTCATCTGTGTCACTGGAGGAATGATTGGTGTTAATCTTCCGGGAACTAAAAAAAATTAATAAAAAAAG
>NZ_AEXQ01000073.1:0-5890 GCF_000191865.1 Turicibacter sp. HGF1 | reverse complement strand
TTTTTTTGTATATTATAAAGAATTTAATGCCAAAATAATAATTATAAGAAAAAGTATAGAATGAGGTTGTTTTAGATGATGGAAGTTTTAGCTTCAATATTGTTAGCAGCATTTTTTTATGTTGTCATCTTAGTTTGCTATAAAATAATGGGTAAAAGAGAACTAAACCAACTAGGTGCGGTCGATGTTGTTATTAATATCTTAATTGCTAATATAGCAGCTTCGGGTATCGTTGAAGAATCTTTTTGGGTTGATTCCTTTGGCGGCGTTGTCATGATTGTAACACTCCAAGTTCTAATGTCAAAAATTCAGTTACATAAAACAAAGGTACGTGACATTGTAGATGGAGAACCCTCACTTATTATAAAAAACGGTAGAATCGATTACTCTGAGCTTGGGAAAATACGCATTGATTTAGATGACTTTATCATGCTACTTCGCACTCAAGGTGTAGTTAATCCAGAAGATGTTCAGTATGCCATTATTGAAAAGAATGGTAAACTCATTGTGTTTGAAAAAAAATTACCAACAAAAGTTTTCCCTCTTCCCCTTATTGTATCAGGCTCAATTAAAGAAAAAGCCCTTCAAAGTTTTGGACAATCAAAACAATGGTTAAAAGATACATTGCGTAAACATGAAGTAACCAATCTAAATGAAATTGATTATTTATTTTATGAAGAACATAAGTTTATCATTTATACTCGTCAGGGAATGAATAAAATAAAAATCAATGAGCTATAAAAAAAGTGCAGTGATATTCACTGCACTTTTAAGCTTCTTTATCAGAAATGTCATCAAATAATGAAACACGATCTCCATTTGATAAAGCATTTAACATATTTTGTTTTGCCATTGGATAATCACGATACAATTTCTTTAACAACTGTTTAACATCCTCGCGCTTCGTATGCTTATCCATAGGACAAGTACTCGGCACAATCGGAACATGACGATTTGCCGCAGAAATAATATCATCCTCATAACAATAAACTAATGGACGAATAAAAGTAACATCAGTACGATCTAAATACATTTTTGGCTTAAATGTTGCCATGTATCCATTATACATCGTATTCATCACTAATGTTTCAACTGCATCATCAGCATGATGCGCCATTGAAATCTTATTACATCCAAGTTCAACACCTTTCTTAATTAAAATAGCTTTCTTGAACTTAGAACATAAAGAACATGGAATTTTTCCATTTTCGTCTGCATTTAATTGTAATATCTCATAAACTTGTGTATCTACTAAATGATATTCAATACCGTGTTCTTTACAGAATTCGACAACAGGATTGAAATCCATTCCTGGAAATCCAAGCTTTAATGTAATTCCTACTAATTCAAACTTCACAGGAGCAAATTTTTGATATAAATGAAGAGCATATAATAATGCCATACTATCTTTTCCACCACTAACACCGACAGCGACTCTGTCACCTTCTTGTATTAATGAAAAGTCTTGATCTGCTTTACGAATGCATCCTAGTACTTTTTTCATACGGGCTCACCAACCTTTTTAGCATACTCGGATGTCATTATATCGAATAAAAAATAAAAATACAATCATTTAAGCTCTAACATTTACATGACAATCGTCCGTTATTGGTAATAATATGATAAAATAGAAATATTAACAATTAAAAAGGGAGAATAATAATGAATAAAAAAATAATTATGGGTATTATCATTTTCATTCTTTTATTAACCCCCGTTGGATACTTCATTACGAAAACGGGATGGTATGAAAACTATCGACAGGCTCAATTCTTAGCAGCTGTTATTAATAATACTAAGAATCTGGAAACGTATCATGTTAGTTTGAATGTTAATTACGATATATTAGGATATCAAATGGAATTAAGCAGTGAAGGAGATGTTTCACAAGCTGATTCAACGGTGTCGCATCTTAATTATTTGATTAGAATGAATGGCTATGGGGTTTCACCAATGACGGTTGAATTAGAGCAATATGCACAATGGTCGGTCCAGAATAAAATTTTATATATGAATTTAAATAGAGGGCAATGGTTTAAAGAAATAGATCCAACTTCAGATAAATATTATCAATATTTTGTTGATTTTAATAATCTTGATTATTTAAATCAAATTTATAAAGAAACAGTGAAAAATGAAAATGCAAATGATTTTGTGATATTAGAAGATAATAATGAACAACAAGTTATTTCAGTTTATGTTGATTTTTTAAAGGCTGATCAAATGATTCAAATTCTAATTGGGGAATTATTAAATGTATCACCTGATATTGATATTAACGCTATTTATCAATTAGCACCAAAGGTAAATTATATTTTTACAATCGATAAAGAAACAGAACGAGTTTTAGAGTATGAGCTATCTTATAAAGATGGAATTCAAGAAATCATTAAGCAACTTCAAACAGCATATTCTTCTTTTTTTGCAACAATCAGTGAAGATCGATTAGCAACTATGTATTTTGATTTGAAAGTTAAAATTAGTGACGGAAATAAAGGAAATAAAATTGAAATTCCATCTAATGTGGTTAATTCAGCTATATCAGTTTCAGATATAAGATAATCAATTTAAACTGCCGACTTAATAATCGGTAGTTTTTTTTATAAAAAAACGTAAATGAATGTATTAATTTGTCGAAACGACACATATTAAGATTGTCAGGAGGTGAATGACATGCCAAATCAAACAAATAAATTAGTAGTACCTGGAGCACAAGCTGCAATCGATAACATGAAAGCAGAGATTGCAAGTGAATTAGGTGTAACTCTTGGAGCAGATACATCTGCTCGTCAAAACGGTTCAGTTGGTGGAGAAATTACTAAACGATTAGTAAAAATGGCTCAACAACAATTAGGATCAACAAAATAAGTGTAAAAAATTTGTCGGAATCTTAAGTATTAAATATTAATATTAGAAGGTGACTAAAATGGCAAATAAATCAAATAAATTAGTAGTACCTGGAGCGCAAGCTGCAATTGATAACATGAAAGCAGAGATTGCAAGTGAATTAGGTGTAACTCTTGGAGCAGATACATCTGCTCGTCAAAACGGTTCAGTTGGTGGAGAAATTACTAAACGATTAGTAAAAATGGCTCAACAACAATTAGGATCAACAAATCAAAAATAACATTTAAAACCTTAAAAATATCAACACGACTACAAACTACAAAAAAAACGATCACTAGTGATCGTTTTTTTTGTTTTAAAAAGTTTATACAACTGACATATAATCATATTTTGGGTATAATCATAAAAAAGGAGGAAAAAATATGAATATCTTAATTTATCCAAAGTGTAGTACCTGCAAAAAGGCAATTAAATGGTTAAACGATGAAGGTGTAAATCATACAGTTAGACATATTGTAGAGGAGCCCTTAAGTATAGAAGAAATTAAATCAATTCACGAGAAATCTGGTGAAAATATTAAAAAGTTTTTTAATACAAGCGGAATGAAGTATCGCGAGTTAAATTTAAAAGATAAATTATCGCAGATGACTTTAGAAGAATGTTATGCATTACTTGCTAGTGATGGCATGTTAGTGAAACGCCCATTAGCATATGATGAGAAGGATGTAACTTTAGGGTTTAAAGAAGATACATACAAAGATGTATGGAGTAAGTAATGAATTCTTTAAAGGAAGTTAATTACCCAGATTTAAAGGAATTATATAAAATTAATTCTGTTGTTGTGGCTTTAGCTCATACCCCAACTTGTGGAACCTGTGTTCTAGCAAAAAAAATGTTGTTCATAGTTAGTGAAATTTTAAAGTCATTACCTATTGTACAAATTAATTTGAATTATAATTCTGATTTAGCGATGAAAGAAGAAATTTTTTCTGTTCCATGTATCTTAATATTTAAAGATTGTAATTGTGTGGAAAAAATCTACGCTATAGAATCAGTTCCAAATTTATATAAAAAGATATCTTCTTATCTTTAATATCCAACTCATTATCATTGTATGGTAAAATAATACATGTATTAGGGAAATGTAATGATAGGGAAAGAAGGGATGAGAGGTGCATTCTCCAGAGATAGGGCAACATGTAGAAATTCATAGTTATAAGCATAATGGAAATATACATCGTATTTGGCACGAGACAACTATTTTAGACGCCTCTGATCAAGTATTAATTGGAGCTAACAATAAAACATTGGTCATGGAATCAGATGGAAGAACTTGGTACACAAGAGAACCGGCCGTTTGTTATTATTATACTGAATATTGGTTTAATGTTTTATGTATGCTAAGGAAGGATGGCGTATATTTTTACTGTAATATAAGCTCACCTTTTGTTTATGATCAGAAAGCTATTAAATATATTGATTATGATTTAGATGTAAAAGTATTCCCGGATTTTACCTATAAAATTTTGGATGAAGATGAATATAGAAAGCATAAGAGTGAAATGGATTATCCAGAGGAAATTCAATCAATTATTTATCAACAATTAGATATATTAATAGATATGATTGAAAATAGGCGTGGTCCTTTTGCACCTGGTTTTGCAGAGCATTGGTATTATGTATATAAAAATCGATTTATAAAAAGGTGAGTGAAAAAATGCGTGATCCAAGATTACAAAAGTTAGCAAAATCTTTATTGGAGTATTCAAATAAGGTACAAGCAGGACAACATGTATTGATTAAGGGGAATTATTGTGCAAAGCCATTGATTAAAGAGCTTATTAAGGAGACATATCGACTTGGTGCTTTCCCACATACAGAAATTCTTGATGATGAAATTGGAAGAGAATTGTCACTGGGTAATACTGAAGAGCGTATGGAGAAGGTAACAGAGTGGCAGTTAGATAAATATAAAAATATTGATGCTTTTGTTTCAGTATTTGCAGATGAAAATGATTCTGAATATAGTGATGTGCCAACTGAGATTAAAGTGATGCAGGCACGCGTTGCGAAACCGGTTTCAAATTTAATTGTAAATGAAAAGCAATGGGTATTATTGAATTATCCAACTCCTGCATTGGCTCAAAAAGCGAAGATGAGTTTAGAGGCATTTGAGGACTTTTTATTAGATGTGTGTTTAGTGGATTATTCAAAAATGAATAAAGCAATGCAAAACTTGAAAAACTTAATGGAAAAAACAGATCAAGTTCATATTGTTGGACCAGGGACTGATTTGACATTCTCTATTAAAGGTATACCTGCGGTGCCATGCGCTGGAGAATGTAATATTCCTGATGGAGAGGTTTTTACTGCACCGGTTCGTGAAAGTGTAAACGGAACAATTCAATATAATACCCCTAGTCCCTATCAAGGAACTGTTTTTAATAATGTCAAACTAGAGTTTAAAGATGGAAAGATAGTTAATGCGACAGCGGATAATGATATCGAAAAACTCAATGAAATTTTTAATACTGATGAAGGGGCTAAATTTATTGGAGAGTTTGCCATAGGAGTTAATCCACTAATTAAACACCCAATGGGAGATATTTTATTTGATGAGAAAATTGATGGAAGTTTTCATTTCACACCAGGTCAAGCCTATGAAGGAGAAGCAGATAACGGAAATCGATCGGCAATTCATTGGGATTTAGTCTTGATTCAACGCCCTGAATACGGAGGAGGATCAATTTACTTTGATGATGTATTGATTCGTGAAAATGGACGTTTTGTTATTAAAGAGCTGGAATGTTTAAACCCTGAAAATTTAATATAGTAACAAAACACCCTTGGAGATATTATTTCAAAGGGTGTTTTCATTAGTAGGAGAATTTTTTTTAAAAAAATAAAAAAATGATTGACAGTTTTCGACAGAATGAGTATTATATAAAGGTGTTGAAAAACAATACCGTTCAAAATATAGTTTCAAAAAAATATTCTAAAAAATATTGACAGAAATTATGGTGTGTGGTAAGATAATCAAGTC
>NZ_AEXQ01000074.1:0-4761 GCF_000191865.1 Turicibacter sp. HGF1 | reverse complement strand
AAGTTGCTTTCGATTTTTCTCAAGCGTCAGGTTGTGGAAACTAGATTATACAAAAAAGGCTGAAAGAGGCGATTAACATCCGCTGAAATTTGATGAGAGTCCGTAGTGGCATAGGCACAAGTGACTATCGAGAATTTGCCAGGATGTTGCCACTTGAAGCTGGATTAAAAAAACATAAAATTTAAGCTATTTGTTTTAGCTCTATAACATGAATTTTTTAAAAGTAAAGGAGTAAATGTTTTCAAATTTAATGAAAATAATGTCCTAAATTTACATTAACATCTTGCTTGAATAATCTGTTTTTTTCTAGTATTATATGAGATATTAAATCTTCATCTTTTTGTTTTTTTCGAGCATATTGGACAAACGAAGGGATGGAGATTTTTATGTCTAATGGTATAGGAGATGGTCTAATGCGTGAGGTAATTAAGCGCGATGGAAGTCATGTAGTGTTTGATGAAAATAAAATTTATCAAGCCATTTTAAAAGCAATGAAGTTTGGAAGCGGGGTAGTTGATGAGGAATTAGCACAGAAGATTGCCCATGAAATTAATTTAATTTTTGATACATTAAATACCACTCCAACGATTTTTCAGATTGAAACATTTGTCTATTTAAAGTTAATTGAAAATGGACATGAGTTAACAGCTAAGGCATATGAAGGTTACCGTGCGATTCAACAATTTAAGCGCGAAACAAATACAACGGATGATAGTATTTTAAGTTTAATTGAATTAGATAACGAAGAGGTTATGAATGAGAATTCGAATAAGAATCCAATGATGGCCTCAACTCAACGTGATTTAATTGCAGGAGAAGTTTCAAAAGATATTACACGTCGTAAGAAGTTGCCGGCTCGTATCGTTCAAGCTCACGATGAGGGAGTTCTTCATTTCCATGATATGGATTATTTCATGCAATCTATTTTTAACTGCTGTTTAATCGATATCAAAGATATGTTAGATAACGGAACTGTAATTAATAAGCGTATGATTGAAAGTCCTAAGTCATTCCAAGTCGCTTGTACAGTAATGACTCAGATTATTGCTCAAGTAGCAAGCAGTCAATATGGTGGACAGTCAATTGATATTCGTCATCTAGGTAAGTATCTGCGCCGTAGTAAGATGAAGTATTATAATATGTTAAAAGAGTGTATCTCATCACAAGCAGAGCTTGACCAAACGGTAGAGGCTTTAATGAAAAAAGAACTCGCATCTGGAGTACAAACAATTCAATACCAAATTAATACATTAATGACAACAAACGGTTAAAATTGGCCGCGCTTATTAGGAATAATAAGATGAACAGGTGGTGAACCTACAAATGTAGGGTGTGTTTCGTATAGAAATGCTAACGATGAACGCTAAGTCTAAAATAAAAGGTTGAGGCGTGCGTTTAACTCGTCGTAATCCTAAAGGATAACTAATTACTATGCCACACGTTGTTTGGCAAGTAAACGTAAAAATGAAAAGAAAGCAAAATGGTCGGTTTTTGACCATGAAGACTTTATTGAATTTTATAGAAGAGTTGCACGACGAAACTAGATTGAATAAAAGCCAAGTTTAAAAATCTAAATTTTAGATATGCCAATATCGTGCCAAGTCCTAAAAAGCTGAACCATGCGAATATTGCGACGTAAAAATGAAGAGAAAGCCGGTATGAGTGTTTTTTACTCATATTGGGTTAATCTAATTTTATAGTCGTAATGTATGGGAAAGCTAGATTAAATAAAGGTGATGTTATTTGATCAAGGAAAGGTGTATCGACTATCCCGTAATGGGAGTAGGTTAAAGGTGAAAGTCCTTTTTCCGAAGCGCCACCCATCCAGACCGGATGAAGAGATAGTCAGTCTCCTTAGAAATAAGGCGGAGGGTAATGCAGAGCCCATTTGTTACATTATTTTTAAATTTAAATGAAGATGATGAGTATGCTGAAGAGGTTGCTTTAATTATCGAGGAAATCTTGAAACAACGTATTCAAGGAATTAAGAATGAAAAAGGTATTTATACGACGCCAACGTTCCCTAAATTAGTTTATGTGTTACATGAGCATAACTGTTTAGAGGGTGGTAAGTATGATTATATTACGGAGTTAGCGGTTGAATGTAGTTCTAAACGTTTATATCCGGATTATATTTCTGCTAAAGAAATGCGTAAGATTTATGAAGGAAATGTATTTAGCCCAATGGGTCAATTCTCGGCTCATGTAAAACCTTGTGAACTGTTATGTGCGTAACAGGTGTGCATTCTACAATTTTATTTGGAACAGTAGGAAATGACTGTTTGAGAGTGTGCTAACTGGGAAGCCTAAGTGCTATGGCATATGGTAATCCAGTGCTAAGCTATCTTGATGGATAGAAAGTCAATCGACTATCGAAAGCATAGCTCAACGTGATTGAGTGAAGAAGCGAGTAGAGTACAGTAGGGGATGCACCTACTGGAAGTGCAAGGCGCGTAGACGGATGTGGGAGTCCTGAGCGAAGATATAGTCAGAGCGAGTAACCAGTATAGAAATATACCCTCGTTTGTGTAGAAGTTTCTTATCACCATGGAAAGATGAAAATGGTGAGTATAAATTTGAAGGACGTTTCAACCAAGGGGTTGTCAGCTTAAATTTACCACAAATCGGAATTGTAGCGGCAGGAGATGAAGAGAAGTTCTGGGATTTACTAGATAATCGTCTAGACTTATGTTTTGAAGCACTTATGTGCCGTCACAATGCCTTAAAAGGAACGTTAGCAGATGAATCTCCAATTCATTGGCAATATGGAGCGATTGCTCGTTTACCACAAGGTGAGACGATTGATAAGTTATTAATGGATGGATATTCAACCATTTCACTCGGATATATCGGGTTATACGAAGTGACGAAGTTAATGACAGGTGTTTCTCACGTTGATCCTAAAGGTGAGGCGTTTGCACTTAAGGTAATGAAACGATTAGAGGAGACAACGAAGAAGTGGAAGGCTGAAACAGGTCTTGGATTTGGATTATACGGTTCTCCGGCTGAATCATTGTGCTATCGTTTTGCAAAAATTGATTTACAGAAATTTGGTCAAATCGAGGATATTACTGATAAAGGATATTATACAAATTCTTATCATGTTGATGTTCGTGAGGAAATCGATGCGTTCAGCAAGTTACAATTTGAATCTCAATTCCAACCGATTTCAACAGGTGGATGCATTTCATACATTGAGATTCCAAATATGCAACACAATTTAGAAGCATTAAAGCAATTAGTGAATTATATTTATCATAATATTCAATACGCTGAATTTAACACGAAGTCTGACTGCTGTCATGTTTGTCACTTTGAAGGTGAAATTACGTTAAATGATGACTTATCATGGGAATGTCCGAATTGCCATAATAAGGATCAAGCGAAGATGAATGTTATTCGAAGAACTTGTGGGTAGACATAAATGCCCCTCATAGTAGAAATACTATGATGCAAACTTTGTGAACCTAGAAATCTAGGGTGTATTTTTCTATAAAAGGGAAATGCTAACGATGAAAGCTAAGTTGATAAACTAAGTTTTAAATCTACCCTTAAAGAGGATACCAATATGATAATATACAAGGCTACTAACTTAATTAATGATAAAATTTACATTGGACTTACCACTAAGTCATTAGAGCATAGAATAAGTGTTCATAAAAAAGATAGTAAAAGGCTTAATACATATTTTTATCAGGCAATTAGAAAATATGGTTTTGAAAATTTCAAATGGGAAGTAGTAGATACTGCTATAACAATGGAAGAACTTGAAGAAAAAGAGCGTTATTATATTAAGTTATATGGTAGCTTTGATAATAAAGAGATTGGTTATAATACTCAAAGTGGTGGAAATAATCTTTATGAGATTACAAAAGAACAACGAAAACAACGAAGTGATAGGGCTAAAGGAAAAAATAATCCAATGTATGGAACGATTAGTCCTATGCGAGGTAAAAAATTTACTGAGGATCATAAGAAAAAGATATCTGAAGCTATTAAAAAAGCTGATCGTCCTCATATGTATGGAGGAACAAATCCTTCAGCTCGGAAAGTGAAAAATATTGATACTGGAGAAATATTTAATACAATGACTGAGGCTTCTAAAAGATATCCAGGCTTATCTAGACAGAGTATAAATCATAACTGTGTTGGTAGAACTAAAAAAGCTGGTGGATTTCGTTGGGAATATGTAAAGGATTAAAACTTAGAAGTTCAATATGCTAATATCGTGCCAAGTCTCAATAAAAGATTGAGAAAGGTGTAGAGACTATTCCGTAAGGAAGTACATTTGAGGTGAAAATCCTCATTTGGAAGTGCAAAGGACCTAAACAGATTAAGATGTAGGTTAAGAGATAGTCCACCCTCATTAGAAATAGTGAGATAAGTGATTTAGGAGATAATTTCTGGAATAAAGGGAAAACAGCGGAAATTAAATGTCGTGTTATGCATCTTTAATATAAAAGGCTGAATCAAACGCTTAGAAGCCCGTAAAAGTGAACTTTCACAGATGACAGTTTTCTAGTCATCTAGGGAAAGAAACTTTATAGAGCTTCTGTTTGAGGAAGCTGGATTGAATATAAAAGGCTGAATCAAACGTTTAGAAGCCCGTAAAAGTGAACTTTCACAGATGACAGTTTTCTAGTCATCTAGGGAAAGAAACTTTATAGAGCTTCTATTTGATGAAGCTAGATTGAATATAAAAGGCGAAATCAAACTTTTTTGAAAAGTTAATAAAAAAAATGGCGTGGACGTAAGTCCTCG
>NZ_AEXQ01000075.1:0-5981 GCF_000191865.1 Turicibacter sp. HGF1 | reverse complement strand
ATTAGATACGTCAGACTAAGACCTATTTAACAGTCAAAATAATTTTGGAAATTAGACATTTGATCATCTCCATCTGATTCTATTTCATGTTTTTTATGATGTGCACGTGATAAAACTTTCAAGACAATAAATAAAAGAAAACAGCAAAGTAAAATAGAATATTTTGAAACGAGATGAACTAGAAATGTCCCGCAAAATGCACCTATACAAAATGATCCGATAATCGCATAGTATCGCCCACTAATTCGACCGGATTCCTTATCCTTCGTGGATAAATACTGAAATAAATGGCGTGTAGCCGAACGAAGATTTCCGGTACAGGTCATTGTCACATAAGATTGTCCAACTAAGTTTTTAAAGGTGCATCCCTGCATAGCAGAAATAAATGAAATTGAAACATTAATGATACTTGATGGAAATAAATCAGCAGTAAAAGCAATGATTGCTAGTAATATGATTTCAATGGTTAACATGCGCATACGCCAAATCCCTGGACCGATTGCCTTATAGTGTTTTCGAATCGCTTCGGTAACTAAAATTCCAATAAAATATGATAAAATCGGTGCTAGATAATATAAGGCATCTAACCAAAGTCCTTCTGCTAAAAGTATACATAAAAGGACGATATTTCCAGTCTGGGCATTCGCAAATACATGCCCCTCCAAAAGATAGGTATAAGCATCTAAAAATCCCCCAACAACAGCTAGCATCATGCCTACTTTTAATGTTTGATGAATAGGGATATACACTTTTTCTTCCATCGCCCTCCCCTCCTTTTATTAGATAAATCCAAATATTTTTAAATGAGTCTTAGCAGTTAAATCTTGTTGATGAAGATCATAATTGTCCTCAACCTAAAAGTTTTTATACAGATAAATTCTTTCTAGACTCATCTATATATTCTTGTTTTATCATATGCTGAAGTAAGAGACTAAAAGCATTATAAATCGCTAGAAAAATAAAAAAAGGAGCTATCTTTTTTCAAGATAACTCCTAAAAATAACAATATCCAAACTCAATTTTTTAAATAAATCCAAACATTTTTTATCAACTTATTCCATATAGCCCCGTCGTTGGATCTTGAAATAGTGGGATATGAATCGGATTAAAAGTGAACCAAATAAAAAGTATCACAATGACTGCAATCAAAAACAAAGCAATCATTTCATGAATTCCTTTTCCATATTTATAATTTCGATATCCAACGTACTGTCCAACTAGAAAAGCTAAAAAGACGATAAAGATATCAATTGCCATATTTTCAATACCAAAGGCACCAGTATAAAAGTAATACATAACCGGAACAGCAAGTATTGCAACGACTAAAGAGATAAATTGGCTCGTAAACCATTTCGCAGCATCAATTCGATACGTATGACGTTTCACAAAATAATAAATGGTCCACCACAAAATAGTCGGCCATAAAATAACCTTACAATGCTCCCATGTACTTTCATTCACTGGTGAGAAGATTCCCGCTACCATATTTTGTCCTGTTAAATCATAGATAAAATGAAATCCAACTGCTAAAACAAATAGCCCGATAATCCCTTTTAAAATCCATTTTTGAGGGGGGACAGTATCAAAGTATGACATGAAATCACGACTCCTTTAAACAAGGTATTTTTGAGTAATTTCTTTTAATTGTTCTTCATTTTGCTTAATATAACTTTCAAAGTCTAGTCCTGACTCTTCAACTGAAAGAGCTAGTTCATATAAAAATTCTGGAATACGTGTTTTTTGAATTTCACCAAAGACTTCACCAAGACGAGTTTTTCCTACTTCATATTTACCACCAATCCATAATGTGAAGCATTCTTCTACAGTCGCACCAACCTTTTTCTTTTTACCCGTAAATCCGATTCCACTAATTTGATGTACTCCACAAGAATTTCCACATCCTGAAAAATGAACAGCGGGAAGTACTTCTGTTTTACATTGTTTTTCCTTAAAATATTCCATTGTCTGTTTTAATACACCTTGACTATTACATAATCCAATTTGACAAGTTGGAATTCCGATACAAGCAACACTATGCTCAAACGGAGTGTCTCCTCCCATCGATTCAGTTAATTCTAACAATCCTTTTGCTTCTTTACCCGTTAAGTTTCTAAAATAAACACTTTCGGTCATAGCCAAACGAATGTCTACCCCTTCAATATTAGCTAAATAATCTAAGATTTTTTTCAAATCTGCTACTTCCAATTGTCCACCAATCGGGTGAAGATAAACACTATATAACCCTTCTTGTTTTTGTGCAAAAAGGCGTTTTGATTCTACGTCACACTCACAACCAATTTTATGAATTTCTTGTGGTGTAATATTTAATTCTAAACCACCTTTATTTTTTGCCTCATCTAAATGCTTTTGATAAGCTTCAATAAAAGCTTCTTCACCCATTCGTTCTACGATATATCGAACACGGGCCTTATTACGATTTTCATAATCACCTTCAGCTTTAAATAAATTAACCATTGCTTCTAAATGATAAAGAACATCATTTGGATTAATTAACGTTGGATATTTAACTGCTAATCTAGGATTTTGTCCAAGACCCCCACCTAAATAAACTTCAAAATAATGCTGACCTTCCTGAGTTACCGCTAAGAAACCTAAATCTTGTACGGTACAATGTCCCTCATCCGCATTACTGCTTGAAAAAGAGACTTTTAATTTACGAGGTAAATGATACGTATAAATTTGTTTTAAGAAGTAATCACCTGCGGCCCATGCATACGGTGTCACATCAAAAGCCTCAAGTGGATTTACACCAGAGAGTGGAGAAATAGCAACATTTCGTGGAAAGTTTCCACCAGCACCTCGTGTGTAAATATCATGGTCAAGTGCTTCTTCCATTAAATCACATACTTCATCAATTGATAAACCATGCAGTTGAATGGCTTGACGTGTTGTTAAATGAATTCGTTCCATATGATATTTTGTAGCCAGATTATAAACTGTATTCAACTGATCAAATGTTAACATCCCAGAAGGAATACGAAGTCGAATCATGAATTCTTTTCCACCTTTATGGGCATAGACCCCAAATCCTCCTGAGACATGTTTAAATTGCATCATATTTAGTTCACCATTAACAAATTGATGCCCCTTCTCACGAAAATCCTTCATTTCGTTACGAAGCACTTCTTTTAACTGACTCATTCTACTACCACCTTATTTTTTATAATCTACTTTTAATTTGTCTCAATAGAGGAATTTTATTCCTAGCACGTTGAGAAAAAAAGCACCTTATCAGGTGCTAGACAGGTAAATCTCTTTTCGTAAATAGATATCCCCCTAATGCATATAGAGCCAGTGCAATCATCAACAAGATGCACATAAAACCATATGCACTTTTTTCACCTGATGCTATTTGACTAGAAGGGTATAAACTAAAAATCGTAAAATATTTAAAGATTTCTAACTTTTCTCCAACATTAGATAACATCTGGATTAACAAAAATAAAATAGGCACACCCGCTCCTATTGAATAGGATAATTTAATTTCATTGCTGATGCAAGAGGCAAAAAAACAAATTCCGCTAATAGCTAAATGTAGGACGTATAAACCAATATTCATCTTAAAAAGAATCATCATATCTAACTCTCCTGGGAACATCAACTGTGCAAAACCTATCTCACCAAGTGTTATTAACATAATTAAAGCACCTAGACTTGTCCACATCACAGTTGCTTGAGTTAAGATAATTTTTCCTCTCGTGAGAGGAGAGGCTAATAAATAAGCCATTGATCCTTGATCAACATAACGCGCAACCAAACGATTGGCCAAAATGATTTCAAAAATCATGGGGAAAACGAGAAACAAAAATCCATAAAGGTACGAAGCTAGAAATTCAATTAACGTTGTTCCAGGATTCGTCATTCCAAAGGCACTCATTAACTCTGGCATTACCTGTGTAAATTGTTCTAGCACTTCTCCAAGTTTTGGATCAAACATTCCTGTAATAATCCCTGTATACATCATTAAGACAGCAAAAATAATGAGAAAAACTTTGTAGCTAGCTTTAAGTTCCCGTTTAAACAAGGTCAAATTTATCACGTTCTATCCCCTCCCATAAAAATGTAAAAACAATTCTTCTAGTGTTGGTGTTGTTGTATCTAAGTCCATAATTTTATACTCTGAGATGAGTTTTAAAAATGGAGGTAGCGTCCCCTGATAATGAACCTTAACTTTTATAGGCGAGATAAGCTTTGCATCTGTCACGTCAGTTGTGAATCTGCTAGCCTCTTCTTCTGTTGCAAATGTTAAGACATAGGATTTATGCTTTGATGCCTTAATTGAATTCACATCCTCAACCGCAATCAGATGTCCATCTTTAATCATTGCCGTTCGATCACATGTTCTTTCTATTTCTTCAAAAATATGTGATGACATAAAAATTGTTTTCCCTCTTTCTTTCTCTGACAAAATAAGTTCAATAAAACGATTTTGCATAAGAGGGTCTAGACCACTCGTCGGTTCATCTAAAATTAAAATTTCTGGATCATGCATAAAAGCACAAACAATCCCAACTTTTTGTTTCATTCCTTTAGACATCTTTTTAATTTTTCCACTCGCATTAAGCTCAAACATTTCCATTAATTCATAGGCTCGGCTTAAATCTTTCATTCCCCGTACACTAGCCGCAAATTTAATAAAGGCGATTCCTGTCATATCATCCATAAAAGCAATTTCACCCGGAAGGTACCCCAACTTTTTTTGAATACGTGATCGATCTTCCATACAGTCTAATCCATTAATTTTACAACTCCCTGAATTACCATGAATAAAACCCATTAAGTGACGAATAGTCGTCGATTTACCAGCTCCATTTGGTCCTAAAAAACCAAAGACCTCCCCCTTAGATACTGATAATGACACATTGAAGATCCCACGTCCTCCCCCGTAATCTTTCGTTAATTGATTAATTTCAATGACACTCATGTTCTTCCCCTCCTGATAAAAATCACCTTCTTAATTGCCTTTTATTCCTAAGGAAATTATATCCTCCTCAAATAGACTGGTCAACCTTATCACAGTCATTTAGACTCTATCTTCTCACTTTTTAAAAAATTATTAATCATCAAAAAATCAGCCAAATTGTCTTTGATTAAGATTACTAACACAAGACTTAAAACACCACTACAAATCCAGACTGCATAAATACTTAAATAACTAATCAAAGTTGAACCCATAATAGCACCAAAACAAAAAGAACCAATAATAATGATATAACTCAAACATTTTATTTTAGATTCTTGATGATGGTGCAAACAGTAAGCTGTCAAATTTTCCGCTGCCGAACGAAGATTCCCCGTACAAACCGTTGTCGCATAAGCAAAACCATGAAGTTTCTTAAAACTACTAATTTGCATCGCACAAATAAAAGATACCATTGAATTAACAATGATTGGAGGATAACTTAACGGATATAAGCCAACGCCAAATAACAGAATAATCTCAATCACTAAAACATATTCATGCCAATAATCATGCTTCTTTACAATTTCTGTTACAACTGCTCCCATAAAAAAAGCAATAATTGGGACAAGATAATAAAGAGCTTGAACAAAATGTCCCTGAGAAATTTGTAAGGTCAATAAAACCATGTTCCCTGTCTGAGCATTAGCAAAAACGCCCCCTCTTAATAAATAAGTATACACATCCAAAAAACCTCCAACAAAAGCTAATAAAATTCCAACTCGCATTGTTTCATGCATTTTTACTTCCTGATTCATAAATCCCCCTCCTACCTATATACAAACAGAAATGTATTTCACTATTATAAATGAGTCTCAATATTGAAGTCTTTTTGATCCTTAGGCGTCACTATAGTCCAGTTAAAAGTTTTTCACACTTGAAAAACTTTTAACTGGACTTATATATATAAGTTATGAGACAATATACATCAATTTTCTCAGAACACGTTTTCAATAACAAAAAAGAGGATGACTTTTAACAAAGTCTCCTCTTTTTATTC
>NZ_AEXQ01000076.1:0-17629 GCF_000191865.1 Turicibacter sp. HGF1 | reverse complement strand
AACAGGAATTTCATCCTGTTTCTTTTTATTTTATTTTTTAGGAAGTAACTTAAACGTACTAAAACGATCGGCTACAAAATAATCTTTTGCTACCTGTTGTAAATCCTCAATCGTTAATTTTTCTAAAATATCTAGAATCGTAAATAAATGAACACCATTAAAAGCATATTGTGTGAATTGGTTCGCAATAAATTCCACAGAATTTAAAGCGCTTAAAAAGCGGCCTACTTTTTTATTTTTGATCCGATTAAATTCATCTTCATTAAATGCCATGGTTGAAATACTCTCTAATTTTTCTCTTAAACTCGATGCTAATTCATCGGGATATCGAGTGTCTCCTCCAACAATAGAAAAACCAAAGGCCGATTCAAAGTTTGTTTCATAAGAGAATGTATCATTAATATAACCCTTGTCTAACATTTCTTCATAATAAGCAGAACTACTACCAAATATCAAATCAAAAATAATATCAACAGCTATTTCATTCTTTAATAAAACTTCACCTTGACGATCTTTTGTCACATCTTTAATTCCTAAAAAGACTTTTGGAGTCGTGACTTCCATTTCTAGGACACTTTCTTTTGTCACAGCATAATCAGGCTCTTCTGGATATTGGCGTGGAATCTCATCTGCTTTCACATATTCTTTAGCAGCTTGATTTTGACGCACTAACGTCATGATTTCTTCTGGATTAAAATCACCAATAACAAAGAGTAACATGTTCGAAGGATGATAAAAGGTATGATAACATTCATATAATAAATCCGCTGTAATCGGTTGGATAGAATCAACGGTTCCGGCGATATCAATCTTTACTGGGTGATCTTTGAATAGATTATTAATGATTCCATAATAAGCTCTAAAATCAGGGTTATCGTCATACATTTTTATTTCTTGTGCAATAATGCCTTTTTCTTTTTCAACCGTTTCTTCTGTAAAATAAGGAGTTTGAACAAAGTCAATTAATGTCGTTAAATTCTCTGATAATTCACTTGTACAAGAAAATAAATAACACGTTCTCGTAAATGAAGTAAAAGCATTTGACGAGGCACTATGTGCAGAGAATTTTTCAAAAACATCATAGTCTTGTTTTTCAAATAATTTATGTTCGAGGAAATGAGCAATTCCATCTGGAACACGTTTCATTTCTGATTGCCCAATCGGAACAAACTCATTATCAATTGAACCATATTTCGTAGTAAAGGTTGCAAAAGATTTATTAAAGCCTGGTTTGGGTAATAAATAAACTTTTAACCCATTTTCTAATTCTTCAAAATATAACTTTTCTTGTAATTGAGGGAACTCTTTAAATTCCATTATTCTGTCACCTCTTTCCCAGTTAAGAAGAAGATGGCATCTTCTTCGATTTTACTTGCAACACGCTTGATATCATCCACAGTAACAGCATTCACTTGATCAATCCACTCTTCAACGGTTAAAGGTTGGTCTAAAAGAGCATTTAAATTTTCGTGAGCCATCATCCCTGACGCTTGATCTAAAGATTCTAACTTAGAGTTAATTAATGATTTTTTAGCTAAATCCATTTCTTTATCTGTAAAATTACCATCAACCATATCCTTTAATTGTTGGCCGATAATCTCTAATGCTTTTTGATAATTTTGTGCTTCAATTCCTGAATAAACATACATTAAACCTTTATAGTTATCTAAACGAGAGGCACAGTAGTAACATAAAGAAGCTTTTTCTCGTACATTCATAAATAATTTTGAATGAGCATATCCTCCAAACATCCCATTAAACACTAATAATGGTAGATAGTCATCTTCTCCAATTCGGGTATGAGTTCGATAACCAATATTTAGTTTTCCTTGAGAGATATCTTGCTCTTCTTTCACCACTTCAATCTTTTTAATTTCTTTATCTTCGTGGTCAATTATTTGAGCATTTGTTGACTGAACATTGAATTGTAAATGTTGTTTAAAAGATTCATACACGGCTTGATGATCAATATCACCGACAACCATAATCGTTATTTGATCTTCTGTCAGCATTTTTTGATAAGTTTCTACTAAATCTTTTGCGTTAATTTTTTCTAAATCCTCGACATACCCGATAGAGGTAATGCTAAAACTTTCATCCTTACACATAATTTCAACGAGTTTTTGAAGAGAATAAGAAACTTTATCATCATAAATCGATTCAATATATTCCTTTAATAAACGTTTTTCAACTTCTACCACTTGATCTTTAAAGGCTCCGTCAACAAAACAAGGATGTAAAATGACCTCTTTTAATAAATCAATTCCTTGTTCGAGCAAATCTTCTGAATGACTTAAAAATTTTTCATTTGCTAATGAAAGGTAAAACTTAATATTATGTGTTTTTCCACGTTTTTCAACTGTCGCTGATAAAGAACCACCATATAAGGTTTCTAAATACGTATTTAATTCCTTTTTTGAAGGATATTTTTTCGTTGCAGAACGCATTACATATGGAAGTAACGAACGCTTCGTTACACTATCACGTTCAATCTCCGATTGAAACGAAACTGAAATAAGATTCGTTTTAAATTTATCACTTTTTATCGTTGTTAACTTATATCCTAAGTCATCAAATTGACGAACTTCCATAAATTCACCACCTCTAATTTATTAAATTAAGAATTACCTTAATTTCTTGCACATTAATTATAGGGTATTTTGAACATTAAATCAAAAAAATTCCATTTATTTTTATTAACGGTCTAAATCCCTATTAACAGTTTATTCAATAATCATCATTTAATCCGTGAAATGTTGTGTCACATAATAAGTCCTAATCCCCTCTTCATCTACAACATAAACCCCTACTCCAATTTGATGAAATTCATCATTCACCATATTAGCATAATGATTAGGAGAAGATTTCCATGCATCAAAAATAACTTGTGCTGTTGTTAATGGACTTTGAGAACGATAAATATTTTCACCACTAATATGCACTGCTATTTGAAATTGCTCTTGAAGCTGTGAAAAAGTTAGATGGCCATTATGATCAAAATATTGATACTCATACATATCTTTTGATTTAGCTCTTGCTGTGTCGGTTAACTCCTTACTTTTACTCAATGATTCAATTCCTAAACTTACACGCGTATCATTGACTAAGTCAATAATCTGTTGTTCCATACTTTCAACGAATTCCCCTGAAGCTGGTCTGACTTGGCTACTCTCCTCTTCTGAAGTAGAAAGAGGACTCTCATTTTTGGGTGACTCATTCCCTGTCTGCTGATTTTCACTATCTGTCTTTTCAACGGATTCATCTATTGAGGGCTTAGGAACCTCAGCTTCTTTAGGCGGTGCTACATCTTGATGAACTTCATTAAATTTTGGAATATCCTCTTTTTTTACTAACGTAATTGAAATGTCTTTAGGTAATAATAAGGCGACCGCCTCCTGCTGACATTGACATCCTGCCATCAAACAAAGTAAACCAATGATGAATAAAAATAGTTTTTATTTTTAATCAACCCCGTCACTTCCTTTTTTTATCCATTATTACTTATTTAATATCAGTTAGAAAACTTATTTTATACCTCTTTTTATTAAAATAAAAAGAACAATCCTATTCTTTCGGATTGTTCTTTTACTTAATTACGCTAATTCTAACGCAATTTCCATCATTTTTGTAAATGTATTTTGACGTTCTTCAGCCGTTGTTACTTCATGAGTTACTAATGAGTCAGACACCGTTAAAATACATAATGCATTCACGCCTGCGTAAGCTGCATTCATATATAAAGCGGCTGCTTCCATTTCAACACCCATAACTCCCATTTTAGCCCATTTTTTCCATGAATCTGCGTCTGCATCATAGAAAATATCAGAAGATAAAATATTTCCGACTTTAACATCAATTTCTTTTTCAGCTGCTACTTTGACCGCTTTACTTAATAATTCATAAGAAGCGATTGGAGCATAAGTCCCTGGTAAATTATATTGAGATGCATAGTTAGAATTTGTACAAGCACCCATTCCGATAATGACATCACGGATTTTTACATCTTCTTGAAGAGAACCACAAGAACCGATACGAATTAAATTTTTCACGCCGTAAAAATGAATTAATTCGTAAGAGTAAATCCCAATAGATGGGATTCCCATTCCTGATCCCATAACTGAGATTTTTTTCCCTTTATAAGTTCCAGTATATCCAAACATATTACGAACTGTATTAAATTGCACAACATCTTCTAAGAAATTGTCTGCAATATATTTTGCACGTAATGGATCTCCTGGTAATAAGACTGTTTCTGCGATAATTCCTTGTTCTGTACAACCAATGTGTGGTGTTGGAATTGCCATTTTATTCACTCCTCTTAAATCACTAATATGCTGTTGTATTTTCTTTTCCTTGAACTAATGAAACACCACCAGATGTTCCAATACGGTTTGCTCCGGCTTCAACCATCACTTTCATATCCTCAGCGGTACGGACACCTCCTGAAGCTTTAACCCCAACTGATTCTCCTACTGTTTGACGCATTAAAGCAACGTCAGCTGCTGTGGCTCCACCTGTTGAGAATCCAGTTGATGTTTTAACAAAATGAGCTCCTGCTTTAACAGCCATTTCACAAGCTTTTACTTTTTCTTCATCTGTTAATAAGCATGTTTCGATAATAACTTTTACTAAGACACCGTTTGCAGCCTCTACAACCGCCTTAATATCTTCATACACTAATTCCCAATTTTGATCTTTTGCAGCCCCTACATTGATAACCATATCAATTTCAGATGCCCCGTTTTCAATTGCTAATTTTGTTTCGTATGCTTTTACTTCTTTGAATGTTGCTCCTAATGGAAATCCAATCACTGTACAAACTTTAACGTCTGTTCCTTTTAACTCATTAGCACAAGTTGCGACCCAAGTTGGATTCACACATACTGAAGCAAAATTGAATTGTTTTGCCTCTTCACATAATGTTAAAATTTGAGCTTTCGTTGTTTCAGGTTTTAAAATCGTGTGATCAATATACTTATTCACTTCCATTGAAATCCTCCTCGAGACAGATTAAATCCTAATGATTTATTTGCCTTTATTAGTATATCTGAAGTTATGAATGTTATATCAGTAATTCATTAGGAACATTCTAAAAAATCAGAATTTAAGTGTTTTCAGTGAAGAAATTATCCAGATTCTTCAACTAACTCACTCTCAATTCTACCAAAAAATGACCACTTTTAAAATCTTTTTATTAGTATTTTGTCGAATTAAGCAGACTTTTTTATCTCAATCCAAGTGTTTTTCCTTAATTGAATATAAATAACGTGAAAAAGTCCGGATCATTAAAAAGACAGGAAGTGCAAAAAATACACCTTGAAAGCCCATAATAGTCGCAGCAACCACCATAATCATCATAATTAATAAAGGATGCATATCAAGGTTGCGACCAATAATGAAAGGCTGTAAAAAATTCGCTTCTATACACTGTAAAATGGCTAAAATAATAATTACAATAATCACTTTATTCCAAGAAATTGATAACGCAAAGACGACAACCGGAATAGCCCCAATAAATGGCCCAATAAACGGAATAAAGTCCGTTAAGCCAATTAAAACGCCAAATAATAAAGCATAATCAATTCCTGCAATCATCAACAGAATGGTTGCAATAATTGACAACGTCACCATAATTAAAAAGACCCCACGAATATATGAACCCAAGGATTCATCTAACAACCCAGCGATTGAGACTGCATGATGTCGAAATCGCCTTGGTACAATTTTTAATAACCCGTGCATCATTTTCTCAAAGTCTTTTAAAAAATAAAATAACGCAATTGGAACAATAATGATATTAACTAATGAGCCAATAATTGAAAAAATCATATTGAAGGTCCATCCTGTAATTTCACGCATATGAGTCGTCAAGGTGCTCATCCAGCTACTATAATCTCCTAAAAAATACTGACTGACATTAAGATTAAACTTCTGATCAAAAATCATAATTTGTGTTTGAATAGCCTCTAAATAAGTAGGCAAATTCATGACTAAATCATGTAACTCTCTTAAAATTGTTGGCAAAAACCATGAAATGACACCGTATAAACTTCCAAAAATAAAAAGATAAAATAAAAAAACGGATAAAACCCTTGGAAGCCGAAGTCGATCAATGCAAAGAATGAGAGGATGAATAACATAGGCTAATAAAAAGGCAATTAAAAATGGAAATAAACTCGACCAAATATCTGAAAGAATATTTCCCCAAATAGGAGAAGTTTGAACAAATAAAAAAACAATGCTTAATAACATTAAGACCACTAATGTATACATCCCAAATTTTATAATTTTTGCATATTTTGAAAAAAATTCTTCCATGTCTCTCACCTCGTTAAGTTCAGCTAGTCGTATCATAAAATTATTCTATGTCTTTATATTATAGGTGTCTAAGTTTTGATTATGCCTCTCCTTTTTATTTTTAAAAAAATAAAAACAGGCTATAGCTTAAGCTATAACCTGTTTTTGATTTTTAAAGCCCTTCATCTTTACTATTTGATGACTTAATAAAAATTGACTGACTCCTAAGATAAACTGGCTAAGTCCTAATGCAAGATAAGGACCAAAAACAAAATGGACGTAATACGATAAGAAAACTGTCAAGAGCGAGGTAAAAGCAATATATGAATATTTAACATACGGGCGACTTGCAAGATTTTCACACCGTGCGATTAAGAAAATCGGACAAATCAAAAGTCCCCCATTTAACATAAATAATAATAAAATCCAATACTCAAAATGAGCCATTTGCATAAATAAAGCACCTAACAAAGTATAAGTCCCAATATAAAGAACAAACACCTTATAATCTAGAATTTGACGCTTCATCAAAAATAGCGCACAAATGATAAGGGGAAGAATTAAAGTTCCCGCTAACGATCCTTCAAATAATCCTGCTAAAACAGTTTGAAGGGAATGAAACTTTAAAATAAATTCATCATAAGTTAAGGTAAGCGGTCCGTTAACAGCACTCATAAAAGGTGAACTAAACATCGGTGGGGTTTGTAAAATTCCTAAATTTTGATTAATGGAGATGCTTCCCCATACCCCAACTAAATAACCAATTAATACAGGGTGTACGAGATATAAATTTCCTTTCGGTTTAATCATTGAAGAGACTAAAATTATTAAAAGACTTGCCATACAAAAAGCGGTAACCGGGGCGTCTAAGGATAACATTAAAATCAATATCATAACAAATAATAATGAGGGACGTTCAATTAAGCTCTTTACGCCTTGTTTTAATGTCAAAAGACGATGATTCGATAAAGAAGCTAAACTATAGTCTACCACCGTTGCAAATCCTAAAATAACCATTAATTTAGTCAAATGAATTTTAAAAATTTCAATGGCAATGGTTGATCCTAAATGACCAATGGTTGAATAATAACCATATTCAACAAATAATCCCATCAAAATGAGTAAGCTAGCAACTAAATAAAGAATTTTAATTTGTTTTTTTTCATTAATAGTTAATCTTAAAGGATGGTTTAATCGTCGCTTAATGGCTAATTTAATCTTTTTCATGTCGTTTCTCCTCAATCTTAAAAAGTAATTCTATTCTATCATGAGATAAATCATTTTGGGATAGCTATCTTTCTAAATATTCAAAAAAAAATTAGCAAAGCGCTAATTTTTTCCTTATTTATACTCATCTTTTAAGTCTTCTTCTGAAATTTGATATAAGTTAACATGACAATATCCCATTGGATTTTTGGTCAAATAGTCTTGATGATAACGCTCTGCCTGATAAAAGGGGCTCTCTTTTTTTACTTCTACCACAATAGGAGATGCATAATTAGGTTGTATCTTTTGAATAAATCTTTCTATAACCGGACGCAAAGCTTCATCGTCATAATAAATTCCTGTTCGATATTGAACGCCAACGTCCCCCCCTTGTTTATTCAATGAAGTGGGATCAATAATTTTAAATAAATGCTCAAGAAGTCGCTCTAATGAAATAACTTGCTCATCATAATAAATTTCACAGGCTTCCACATGATTCGTATTTTGGGCACAAACTTCTTCATAAGTTGGATTCATCGTGAAACCATCTGTATACCCGACACGTGTGGATAAAACACCTTTTAATCGCTTAAAATAAGCTTCGACTCCCCAAAAACAGCCCCCCGCTAAAATGATTTTCTTCATTATTATTTTCCCCCTTTGCTTAAGCTTGATCCCCTTTACGCTTAACTTTAATTGATTTGGTTAACTCATTGATGACATAACTAGCTGCGATTAATCCCGCTACACTTGGAACAAAGGCATTCGAAGCAGGTGGTAATTGTTGTTTACGAACTTCACTATCTTCTTTTCCAACAATTTTAAGAGTATCCTCTCGTCCAATAATTGGTCGCTCTGTCGAATAAATAACTGGAATTTTACCACTTACTTTTTCTTTTTTTAATTTAGTACGAATCACTTTAGCCACTGGATCATAAGACGTCTTCTGCAAGTCTGTGATTTCAAATTTAGTTGGATCTAATTTATTAGCGGCTCCCATTGAAGAAATAAATTTAATATTTCGTTTTAAACATTCTTTAATTAAATGAATTTTATAGCTAATTGTATCTGAAGCATCTACAATAAAATCAATGTGATGATCAAATAATAAGGAAGCCGTTTCTTCTGTATAAAACATATGCATTTGAATCACCTTACATGCTGGATTAATTTCCGCAATACGCTCAGCCATCACCTCAACTTTTTTACGTCCTACCGTCTTATGAGTCGCATGAATTTGACGATTTACATTCGTGATATCTACCACATCTTTATCAATTAAAATTAACGTTCCCACACCTGTACGTGCTAATGCCTCCACGGCAAACGAACCGACACCACCAATTCCGAGCACGGCAACCGTACTATTTTTTAAGATTTCTGTTCCTTCAGGTCCATAAACTAATTCATTTCTAGAAAATTGATGTAACATCTCGTCTTGCTCCTTACTCTTTCTAATTATTTAACTGCTTTGATTATACCGTTATTCTCTCTAAATTACCACGATGACTCACTTTTTTTAGGCTATTTTTTAAAATTTAGTATGAAATCTAAAATACTGGCTATAATAATAGTGTCAAATGAAATGTCATTCGGCAGTAAGTATTTGTTGGTGATTAATATACCTCATTTCCTCGGATTTTAGTTGGTATCCAACATCAAGTTACTGTCACGTAGATGATGTAGTTTAGTTGTTTTATGATGAGTGACCTCTTTCATTTGATAGATGCATATGATTTCATTTTCGTCAGTAGATGTAAAAAATAATATGCGTCTAAATCCCCTGAATTGTGCGTATGGTGATTAGTTGTGAAATCCGAACATTTCTGATAAGGGAATCCGGAGTTCTGATATTGTGTTGAATGCCTAACCATTTTGTTAGGAATCCTAATATATCAGACAGGATACCCACCTGCTCTCGAGCGGGTTTATTATCCTAACACTTACGGCAATTTGGGTTATTTAAGATGACACGGATAGCAATATCCGTGTTTTTTTATTTTATCTCAATTTATTTATTGCACTTTATCGCTTAACATGATAAAATCTAATTCCAAACTGAACCGTCAGATGATTTTTCATTTAAAATAATACACTTCTTATACCACATTTTAAACTCTATCTAGTCCATAAGGACCCTAACCCTTCAGATTAAGATAGATTTTGCCTTGACGGTCACTTTGGGCTAAAAACAAAAAGAATTTAGTTTAGATATAAATGAGATGAGTTAAATTGACCTTGCAATCTATCCAATATCATGTTAAAATTTACTCATCTTCTGAGATATGCGTAAGGTGATTAGTTCTTTAAATCCGAACATTTCTGATTAGGGAATCCGATTCGCTAGTGTGGTGTTGAATGCCTAGCTTTTATCACCTAGGACTCCTAAAACACTAGATACGATGCCCACCTGCTATTTTAGCGGGTTTATATCCTAACACCTACGGTATTTTGGATAAACACGAATCAATATGATTCGTGTTTTTTTTATTTATATAAATAAAAAGGATGCGGTGTGAGAACCTCATCCTTTTTTATGGCATTAAAACATTTTCTAAACGTACCGTTCCATTTTCCTTGATCACACGATATAACGTATCGTTCATTAAATCAATCCCTGATTCAAATAAACTTCCATAAGTATTAATAAATTTTTCATCAATGCGATGTAAATAAACATAATCATACTCATTTAACCTCGATGCCCATTCCGAAACGGATAAATTACAAGTGTATAAATCAGTATCTGAATAAGGGTCACCTAAACTATACTCATATGTATTAATGTGAATTGGCGTTAAAATATAACGTGATGTTAAATGACCATGACGATTATTTTGCGTAATAAGGTAAACACGGTCAGTAGGATTAACCACCTCTAATAGTTTTTCCATTTCATAATAATCCCATCTTGTTTCAACACTTTGATCAATATAATAAGGGGCTAAAATGGTACTATTTAATAGTGGTTTAATATTGATGAAAATTAAGCAAAAGACGACACAAGCTAATGGTAAATAAGGCTTAAACATCTTTGACTCATCAGAATCAACACTCAACAACATATATACTAAGAAGATAAAGAATCCCGTTAAATAGGTTCCTAAATAGCGAGCGAGTGAGGCAAGACCTGTTGCTTCCCCTTCTGAATACGTAAATAAATAGACTGATAAGAGTGAAGCTGCAAAAATGAGGCATCCCATAAAGATTAAACGAATGGCCCATTTTATTCTAATTTGATATTTTTTGTTTGTTAAATAAACTAAACTTGCACCTAATAAGGCAAAAATAAATAAACACCCTATAAAGTTAATATCAATCATAAAGCCAGTGATTTTATCAGTAAATAAGGCATTAAAGAAATTAATCATCGTTTGTTTACGATACACAGGTTGATCATCGGCATAAAGATTTAATACTTTTTGTAAGGTTACACCAGGTTCTCCCCAGTAACTCCCTGTTTGACAAATCTTTAAGTACCAACTCCATGAGTACTTCGCAAATAAAATAGTGATTAAAGGCAAAATAAGCATCACTTTATTCACATAACGATTTTGCTTCATAAACGATTTAACCTCTAGGCGATTTAAAATTAAATCTGGCAGAATAATAACAAGTGAAATGGCAGCTAAACCAAATCCCGTTTCTTTAGTTAAGATGAGTGTAGCGAAAGCTAAGCTTAAATTCAATAAATTAAATTTAGACATGGGCTGACTAAAGTAACTATATAAGATATATCCAAAAATCACACCTAGTGTAGCATCAACATAAATCGTATGATAGAACTCATAATAAAAAGCGAGTGGAACCACAAGTACCGTAAAAGCTAACATTAAAAATTTCTTTGGTTCTTTCCAAGTGGTAAACTTTAAAATAGGAATCAATAACGCGATATTAAAAACATTGATGGCCCGATATAAATTTCCTTCAATAAATACCCCAGATAGTTTTTGTAAGAAATATTGGAATAAGGCAATCGCCGGTGGATAAGATTTAAACGTTGTCGTAGCAATGGATTGATTTCCAAGAACATCAAGTGCAAACATATTCTTTACCGTTAATCCCCAATGTGAAAACTCATCCCATTGTGTTAATAAACGACCCCGATGAGCCCACCAAATAAACCCAAAGAATAGTACAAAAAATAGTAAACCTGGTGTTAGAGAACGCATGAAAAACTCTTTTTTATCTTTCCAAACAAAATAAAGACTGAATCCAATCGCTAAAATAGTCAATCCGATCACCGCATAATATCCAACCTTTAATGAACCCAAAATTGAGCAAACATACATTAATAACGTCATGGATAAGACCGTTATCGGTAACACTTCTTCAAAACGCTTTTTAAAGAAGCCGCTATAACTAACTGTAATAGCTAATAAAATGAATAGAAATAAAACTAAATACATATGCGTTTATTTCCTCCTTCATTTTCCACTTCACGCTTAAAGACCCATTCACGTTGGATTTGGAAGCTTAATAAGAATAATAAGACATCCACGATTAATTTTAAACCAACTTCATTCATTTCAGACACTTTAAATAAATAAGTCACCCCAACACCAGAAATCAACATTTGAATGATGCATAAACAATAGTACTTGATAGCAGTTGAAATAGAATTTTCTTTTAAATTAAACACGGTATTTTTATTAACCATGAAATTCGCAACAGACGAAACGATACGTGCTAATACCGTTGCAATCATAATATAATTAAGTCCTGACATGCCTTTTAAAATCGAGATGAATAAGGTAAAAAATGAAATATCAATAATAAAAGAGGCAAATGAAGATAAGATAAATTTTAAAAATACCGAATATATTTTTAATGAATCAACTAACGGATTAAAATGAGAAGACTTATTCTCTTCTAAATAAATCGTTTGAATCGGAACCTCTGTAATACGAACTTGATTTTGTTTTGAATCAATTAACATATTCATTTCAAACTCAAAACGTTCACCCGACACATTCATCAATGTTTTTAAGTAGTTACGAGGGATAGCACGTAATCCTGTTTGTGTATCGGTCACTTTGACCCCACATAAAAATTTAAAAACATGACGTGTCATAATATTTCCAAAGCGACTTCTAAACGGAATATTGGCTGCATCAAAGTCACGACACCCCATAATTAAATCTGTCGGATGCTCCATCAAAGTATTTGAACATTTGATAATGTCCTCAAGACTATGCTGACCATCGGCATCTACGGTTACAACCCCAACGAGATTTGGAAACGTATTTAAAATATAATTAAATGCCGTTTTTAAAGCACGCCCTTTTCCTAAATTGACATGATGTCGTAACACATGACAATGATACACGTTTTTTGCTTCTTCAAAATACGAATCAAATGTTTCAACACTTCCATCATTCACAACTATAATATGTTCAAATTCATTTGACCTTAAATTTTTAATAAGATTTAGCATTTTCTCATCCGGATTTAAACACGGAATAAGGATCGCTACCTGATTAAATGGCTTCACTAATAAATCCCCTTTTCTGTTCCTAATTTTATTTTAAGTCCTCTTATATAAGAACCGATAAGTTTTGTGGATTTCAAAACCTTTAGTGGTTCTATAGTTATACCTTAGTATCACAACGGCTTAAATACTAAGACTGCTTCTATAAAACTATAGATGACATTTCGGTTTATATACGGACTAAAAGTTATACTCAACGTCTTGTCGATAATTGTACTTCTTGCCTTTTAATTATAAAATATTCCGTAATAGATGGAAACATTTTTTCATAAAAATCCTTCTTTAGGAATTATTTTACAAAAAAAGGGAGCTAAGGCTCCCTTTTAATTTACTGTGCGAAATAATCATCTTTTAAGATTTCTTGTCCAATTTCAAACATTTCAAGAACTTTATTATTCATCGAATTAATATAAGCCTCTGTTCCAATTTCATCGTAAGACTCCGTATAGCCAGACCAAATATTATTTCTTGCATGTTCTGTGATCCATCCATAGTTTGAGAAGACAACTAATGACTCATCATCAGAGAATGCATCAACACCAAAGGCATGATAGTAATCATAATTTAAATTAAATAAATTAGCCACGGTTGGTGCAACATCAAATGAACTCATAAGCTTGCTGACTGTCTGAGGTTCCATGCCTGGCGTCCACATAATAAGTGGGACTTTATGAAGTTCCTGCCAATTCCACGCATTCGTATCATCATATGCCCAAATTTTATCATGATGGATTGGGTAAGGATAATGATCACCAAAGATGATAATCACAGTATCCTCTAATTCTCCTGCCTCTTCTAATCGATTAATTAAATACGCCATCGATTCATCAAATGCATTTTGTGCCGCATAATAATAA
Source organism: Turicibacter sp. HGF1 (assembly GCF_000191865.1). Taxonomy (NCBI): domain Bacteria; kingdom Bacillati; phylum Bacillota; class Erysipelotrichia; order Erysipelotrichales; family Turicibacteraceae; genus Turicibacter; species Turicibacter sp. HGF1. Next base: position 3,778 of record NZ_AEXQ01000076.1, on the reverse strand, counting down.
ACAATTTCTTCATCTGCGCCTTCTTTGACAAACGGACGCACATAGTCATAATTAGCTGCAAGCTCTGTTCGTTGAGTCGTATAAGGCGTATGACCATTCGTTGTTAATATGTAACTAAAGAATTTCTCTTGTTGCAAGAAAATATCAGCAGAAGCTTTCATTAAATCTGTATCACTTGGCCAATTGACCATGTACTCCCACTCGTCTAAAAACGCTAGCCCAAGTGCTTTTTGATCATAGAATGTTTCATACCCAAGAGCGCGATGATAATTAAAGCGATTATAGAAATCTCCTGTATTGGAGTGGAATGATTGTGCTGTATATCCTGCCTCTTTAAACCGATTCGCTAGCGTATTTGGGAAGGTATTATTCGCAAAATCATACGAGGTTGTTCCATAAGACATCGATGGAACTAATGACGTGTTCACCACGAACTCGGAATCACTTGTTGAGGCTTTATACGTTGGAGAATAGTAATTATCAAAATACAGTCCCTCTTGAATCATTTTATATAACGTCGGCGTCATATTTTCATCAATCGCTAAATTCGACAAACTTTCAGCCAAAACAAATACTACATTTTTACCTTCAAATAATCCTGTCATCTCATTTTCAACATGTTCATGGTTCATTTCTTCAAAATAGGCATCGATTTGTTCATAATCTGCCGCAATCTTAAACTTTTTCGAAATAAATCGTTGCGTGGTAATGCTCACATCTTGCTTCGTATAAGCAAATAGACCAAATCGTTCCATTGCACGTTCTTTATCAAATAAAGATTCATACAAATAGTTATCGTCTTTAAATTTATCTGATACTGAATCGGTTGTCTCAAATGTTATTTTGGTCACCCAGTTTAATCCAAATGCTATGACAAAGCAAACCACAACCGCCATATAATCAAACTTTTGACGCTTCATTTGACGTTTTAATAAAACTAAAATCAAAATAAACAACACAACCGGAATAAAGAACAAAGTATATTTCCATTCTAAAACACGGAAAATCTCTCCCTTAACCGTTCCAAGTTCTCCTAAATTAGTGGCTTGGGAAACTGAAAAAAAGGCTTTATAAAAATAATGATAAATGACTTGTCCAAGTCCAAGAATGGCAAATAAGATTGCTGTCAATCCATAATAAATTTGGCGTCCCATTCCTTTAAATAACAATCCGATAGCGGCAAAGCCACATGCATACGCTGTTGAAAATAAAATAGAACGTTTAACTAAAACATTCAATCCCGCTAAATAATGCAATAAAAGATCTACACTGACTAATGTCACAATATAAGCGAATACTATCACATAAGATTTAATCCATCCAAATTTCTTCATAAATTCCACCTCTTCGCTATTTCACCTCATATTATACCAAAATACAAAAAGCAGTCGCAAGTCGTTTTAAATTTTGACATCTTTTCATAACTTGACACAATTCGAAGAAAGGTACCAATGAAAAGCGATTTTATGATATAATAGCACAGAAAAATGATACTTATTTTGAATAAAGGGGGCTCCTATGCTTAAACGATATTTAAAAGAAGAAAAGTTTACGTTACTAAGCTTTTTGATTCTAACGCTTCTTATTTTTTCACCATATATATTACACCTTAAATCCTTCACCTTAGGATTTGACTATCAAAACCAACACCTTTATTTTTATGAGGAATTTCATCGTCTACTAAGCAGTGGAGAAGCTCCATTTTGGTCATGGAACTTATTTTTAGGAACTAATTTTATCGGTTCTAAAACCTACTACCTCCTAGGCGATCCATTTGCGTACCTAACACTTTTATTCCCCGCTTCAAAAATGATGGGAGCAGTCTTTTACATCACTCTTTTAAAACTATTTGTCGCACTCATTGGGGTAAGTGCTTTTTTGAAAGAAATGGGAATCAAATCACAAATGAGATTTATTCCATCCATCATGTACACTTTTTGTGGTTGGGGCTTTTTATTCGTTGAACATCCGATGTACCTAACATGGTTCGCTCTACTTCCCCTTATCTTTTTAGCCATTGAAAAGTATTTAAATAAAGGGCGTGTCAGTCTCGTTGTTTTCGCCTCTTTTATTTTACTCATTTCAAATTACTATTTATTCTGGTCATTATGTGTCTTCTTAGTCTTTTATTGGCCACTCAGATATTTCATGACCCATGAATTTAATATTAGAGCATTTATTCTATCCTCTTTAAAACTTGTCGCAGCCTTTATCTTAGGAGCTTGTATGACGCTCATTCTCATTTTACCAGCCGTCATTCATACAGCCCTTAATACACGATTAAATGAAGCAAGCGAAGGATTGTCTTTTTTATGGAGACCGATTAAAATCTACCTTGATATTATCATGCGTTCATTCTGTCCAAACTTTGATTCAACATGGGACAAAGCCCTTCTCTTTAACACTGATGATTACCGAACAAACCAATTAACGCTTTATTCTGGTGTTGTGACCTATCTCTTTGTCTTTTCGTACTTCTTAGATAAAACAAAGTATAAATTAAAAGAAAATTGGCTTTGGTTAAGTTTATATGGTATCTTAGGACTTCTATTAATGACACCTTATGGCGGGTCTTTGATGCATGGACTAAGTGAACCAACCTTCCGTTTTACAATCTTAATCATAATGGTCAATGTCATCATCGTTGCAAAATATTTAAATCATCGAGAATTTAAAAGACTTCCGTTAGTTTTGAGTAGTGTGATTATCATCGCACTTTTAATTGGATTAATCGTCATTGGGTCAAATAGTTATGAATATCTCCAAGAGCTTCAATTAAAAGAACTCTTCGTCATGAAAGTCACTATCGTACTTGTCATCGCCTACTTACTCATCCTTCTCTTCATCAAAAAATTCTCAATTAAAATAGCATCCATTGCGATACTTCTCATCCTAGAACTTGGGATTAGTGCCTCTATGACGCTTAATCGTTATCCTGATGGTAGCGAAGACTTCAGGCTAGGTGAAAAATATGACCAAGAAGCCTTTGATTATCTAGAAGAACTTGATTCAAGTTTGTATCGGACTTATACGCCTATCCGTGCAACGGATTACAGTATTTACCGAAACTTAAACTTACACTATGGATACAAAAGCGTTTCAACGTACGATAGCATGTACCAATTTACACTTAGCGATTTCCTTTCCCTAATTGGGGCCAATCCGACGTATTGGGGCTTCCATATTCTTGAATCAGAGACAGCTAAAATGCTTGGCGTTAAATATTATGTCATCTCACACGATGAACAAGATTTAATTGACAACTTGGATGAGCTAACACTACTAAAAACATTCGAACATGAATCCGTTTATTTGTATAACGACTACTTACCAATTGGGTTCACGTATTCAAACTATTTAAAACAATCGGATGCTTTAGCTATGTCACCATCTGAGATTGATTTTGTTAACACCTTAGTCCTTGAAGACGATGACTTTGAATCACTTTCACTTAAAAAGCAAAGTGATAAGCGTGACCTATTTGAACAAACCACATACTCGCAAAATAGGATTGATGGAACGATTACCATCACGTCTCCTGCTTACCTTTACTTCTCGATTCCATACGATAAAGGGTGGAACTTATCCGTAAACGGTGTAAAAACAAACTTTGATAAAGTACAAGGTGGATTTATTGGACTTCCTCTTGAAACAGGTCATTATAACATCACCTTAACCTATACACCACCAGGTTTTAAACTAGGAGCTATCCTAACAACCATCAGTACGCTAGGATTTATCACAATCCTAATCATAGAATTCAAAAAAAATGAACTCG
>NZ_AEXQ01000077.1:0-94950 GCF_000191865.1 Turicibacter sp. HGF1 | reverse complement strand
TTATATGGCCATTATTTTAGGATGCGGGGATGCATTCCACTTAGTCCCACGTTCTTATGCGTTGTTAACAACAGGACTTGAATCCAATGCAGCAGCACTTGGATTTGGTAAATTTGTGACGTCGATTACGATGACTGTCTTTTATGTAGTACTTTATCATATTTGGCAAAAACGATATCGTGTCCAAAATACAAAAGGATTAACATTTGCGATTTATGGATTAGCGATTGTACGTATTGCGTTATGTTTATTACCTCAAAATGAGTGGTTAAATTATAATGCCCCCGTTTCGTGGGGAGTTTATCGAAACATTCCGTTTGCGATTATGGGCTTAATGATTATCTATCTATTCTATAAAGAAGCAAAAGCGCATCAAGACTCAACGTTCAAATGGATGTGGCTGGCAATCGTTTTATCATTTGCCTTTTATATCCCGGTTGTCTTATGGGCCACCACATTCCGTTTAATTGGAATGTTAATGATTCCTAAAACACTTGCCTATGTGTGGGTTGTTTGGATGGGATATCAATCATTTAAGCAAGAAAGTAAATAATGTAAAAAGGAGTAACGGTCGTTACTCCTTTTTTATGGAAAAATTTAAAACATACATTTAGACATAGCAAGACAAACATTCAAACATATTAAAAACGTTTTTATTTAGTTATAATGAGAGTGTTATCAATCTTTTAGTGTAAGAGGAGAGTTTGTATGAAGAGACAGGTTGTTAAAGCAAGTGAGCAGGTTGTTATTGAATATAGTGAAGAATTAGTTCGTTTTATGGGGTTAAATTTAGCAAAGGATTTTTGGTGGATGAAGCCGTTTTATGGGACGAGCTTTGAACAGTTACCATCACGCGTACAGTTTTTGATTGGGGAATATGAAAATGAGTTAGGGGAAAGTCGCTATTTAGTGGTGATTCCATGTGTGGATCAGGATCAATTGGGGGAGCTTGTTGTAGAGGTAAATCATTTGGTGATCCGCTCTGTTTTACCTTCAACGAATGATGAAGCTATCATTGGCGTGGCTATTTCTGATTGTTTAGAAATCGAGGATGGAATTAGGGAAGCTGTGACGATTTTAGCAAGTGAGATTGAAGGATTTAATTTGCGTGAAACAAAGTCGGTTCCAACGTATTATGATTATTTGGGTTGGTGTACATGGGATGTGTTTTATCGTGAGGTCAGTGAAGCGGGAGTTATGGAGGCGTTAGATGTTTTTAAAGAACGTGGTGTGAAGCCTTATTATATGATTTTAGATGATGGATGGCAGGATGTTAAAGATGAGTTGTATCTGAATGATATTTATGAAAATGAAAAGTTTCCATCTGGTTTAAAAACGTTGGTTCAAAAGGCGAAAGAGGAGTATGGGATTTCTGTATTTGGGATTTGGCATGCGCTTCAAGGTTATTGGGGTGGGATTAATCCAGAGGGGCGCCTAGGTAAAAAATATACGCTAATTGAAAATAAGGATGTAAAAGAATCGGAGTTTGCGACATATTTCACGAATCATACGTATTATATTTGCAAGGATGATTGTGAAACCTTTTATGATGAATTCTATGCTTATTTAAAAATGTGTGGGATTGACTATGTAAAGGTCGATTCTCAAGGGAATTTATTGCATCTTTGTGAGCAGGAACAGAATCCAACGGCTGTGATGAGCAGTTATCAACGAGCGTTAAAAATAGCGGGAAATGAATATTTAAATGGAGATGTATTATACTGTATGTCAAATAGTACAGAGGTGATTTATAATACGTCTGAGTTTATTGGGTGGCGAAATTCTGATGATTTCTTCCCTAAAGAACCGATTGGTATTCAACTTGAACATTATTATATGAATACTTTAAATAATATTTTCACCTCGACATTTGTTTGCCCAGATTGGGATATGTTCCAAACGAATCACCCTCAAGGAGAGTTTCATGCGATGGTGCGTGCCATTTCAGGAGGTCCTATTTATATTTGTGATCATCCTAAAAATATGGACACAAATTTATTATCAAGATTAATGATTCGTGGTAATGAGTTGCTTCGTTTTAATCAACCAGCTCGACCGACAAGTGATTGCTATCTAAGCGATGCAAAGACTTCAACTATTTTACTTAAAACCCACAACTATGGAGAGTTCGGTTCCACGATATTTGCAGTGCATTTAAATAAGGACGCTAGAATCATTAAAGAAGTGGTGACGGGGGATATTTGTTTCACACCAGATTTAGGTGAAGTTGCGCTAGGGAAGTTAGAAATCGTACTAAACTACGGGGAGTATGCGTATGTGTCGCGAGCTGTTAGACGTGAGATGGTGACACCACTCGGATTAGTCCATAAATTCAATAGTTATTTAGCGATTGAGTCAGTGGTGGAAAGTGAAAATGAGATGATACTTAAGGTTAAGGGGGAAGGAGCATTTGCCTTTTATGCGGAGGAATCTTGCTTAATCACATTGCTGACTGTGAATGGAGAAACACGAGTTTTTGAGATAGACAATCATCTGTTACAGGTTGAACTAAGTGAGGCAACATCAGTTATTAAACTGAATTGGAAATAAAAAGGTGGATATCATGAAGGAATATGAGTTTTGACCTTAATGTTATGATGAGAAGATGATACAGGAAGAATCAGTTGAAGTAATAGCTGATTCACTTTGTCCTTGTTGCAATCAGTTAACGATACCGACTACTGGAGACGCACTAGCCTATATTTATCTCAATTGTTTATGGGAGATTGATTTGTTTATTTAAGCAGACGTTGAGCCAAGTGACTTAAATCGTAGACTAACATTAGCTCAGGGGAGAAAAACTATAAAAAAATACGGATTTGAAAAGAAAAGACATCTAGGCCTTTAGACCTGGATGTCTTTTAAATTAAAATGAGATTTAGTTTGAGTCGATTAATTTTTGGATATAGTCGCTGTCTGCAAATGTTAGTTTAAGGAAGGGACCAGATTGATGTGAGGTGAAAATCCCCCCGTCATCTGTTAAAAGGGTGTTACCACTGACTAATGTTTCTTTGGTTTTTGTGTGATAAAGATGAAGTTCATAGTCTCTATTTCCCCCGATAGAGACAGCATCTTCTAATTTTTTGGTATTTGTAAAGATCGTAAGGATATCATCAATGATGCTTTCGGCTTTTTCAGTATCGTTTGTGATGAGTGATTCCAACTTGAAGTGGAAGTCTTTCATTTTTAATTGGGATTTTTTCAGAACGTAATCAAAGAAATTCGATTCCAATGACGATGATAAAAACAGTAATATAGAAAATGATTTTGTGTTTCATTCTCTTTCCTCTTAATAGGTATATGGGAAACAAAGTGAACTAATAAAGTATCCTATTAGTTGATTTATTCAAACAAAAGTTAATTTTGGCTCGATTGTTTTATGAGGAAAGAATACATATAATGAGAGTATCACAGACAAATTAAAGGAATAGCGAGGTGATGACATGAAGGAAATTAATGTTGGAAAAATGATTATTTTAAAGCGAAAAGAGAAGAAGATTACGCAAGATGAATTAGCGAAATATATTGGGGTTTCAAAGGCGGCTATTTCAAAATGGGAGACAGGCCAAAGTTATCCGGATATTACATTGTTACCGATTTTAGCGGCGTATTTTAATATGAGTATTGACGAGTTAATCGGATATGAGCCACAGATGGTGAAGGAAGATATTCAAAAATTGTATGTCAGGCTATGTGAAGATTTTGCGAAGAAACCATTCGAAGAGGTGATTTTGGAGTGTGAGGAGTTGATCAAGAAATATTATTCTTGTTTTCCACTGTTGCATCAAATGGGATTACTTTTAATTAATCACAGTATGTTAGCCCCCGATGTTTTAGAAATGACAAGATTAAATGAATTAGCTTGTTCTTTATTTGAGCGTGTTAAAGAAAAGGGAGATGACGTTGAACTTTCAAAGCAGGCACTGCATTTAGAGGCGTATTGTTATTTATTATTGAATCAACCGTCAGTTGCGTTAGAGTTACTTGAAGATACGAAGAAACCGAAAGTTTCAAGTGAAGTATTAATTGCACAAGCCCATCAGATGCTTGGGCAGATTGAAGAAGCAAAGTCTTCGATTCAAGTCGGTGTCTTTTCGCATCTGATGGAAATTTTTCAAACGTTACCGATGTTGCTAGGATTGAGTTTACCTGATCAAAAGCGATTTGAGGATATTATTCAAAAGATTGAAACGTTAGATGAATTATTTGAAATCAAAAAAGTGAATCCTTATCTCATTCTTCCGATTCAGTTAATGATTGCCCAGGGATATATGCAACTTGGGGAAGCGGGACTGGCGCTTGATTATTTAGACGCATATTCGAAATTAGCGACAGATAGTATTCAAAGAATTAAAATTCAAGGAAATGATTTCTTTAATTTAGTGGAGGACTGGTTTAAGGCATATGAAATTGGTCAACCGCCACGAAATGAAGCGATTATCAAGCAAAGTGCGTTAGATGGTGTTTTGAAAAATCCTGTTTTTATGCCGTTACATGAAGAAGAGCGATTTATTAATTTAGTGGTACGATTAAAATTTTATCTTTAGGAGTGAGCGTATGAGTTTAGAGAGTATTCAAGAGTATTTACCATTTTTAATTCCGTTGGTGATTGCAGAGTTTGCGCTTGCGATGACAGCACTTATTCATGTGTTAAAGCATCCGAACTATCGATTTGGAAATAAAGTGATGTGGATTGTGATTGTGTTATTGATTCAAATTATTGGACCTGTTGTTTATTTTTTAATTGGTCGAGGTGAAGAGTAGTGGACATGATTCGTTTAGAAGGTGTCAGTAAACAGTTTGGAAGTCACGAGGTGATTAAATCGTTAAATTTGACGGTTCCAAGTCAGTGTGTCTTTGGTTTTTTAGGACAAAATGGGGTTGGAAAAACAACAACGATGAAGATGATTTTAGGGTTGTTAAATCCTAGCGAGGGACGTATTTTTGTCTGTGATGAAGAAGTCGTGTATGGTGAAACGAAAACAAATCGCTTCATTGGCTATTTACCGGATGTCCCAGAGTATTATTCTTATATGACACCCAGAGAGTATTTGAAATTGTGCGGTGAAATGACAGGCATGTCAAAAGCGCAAATTAAAGCGAAGTCAGATGAGTTATTGACACTGGTTGGATTAGCTGATGTGAATCGTAAAATTGGAGGGTTTTCAAGGGGGATGAAGCAACGACTTGGTATTGCACAAGCTTTACTAAATGAACCGAAAATTTTAATTTGTGATGAACCAACGTCTGTGCTTGATCCGATTGGACGAAAAGAAATTTTGGATATTTTACATCAGGTAAAAGAGAAAACGACGGTTATTTTTTCAACGCATATTTTATCTGATGTGGAGCGTATTTGTGATCAAGTAGCTGTTTTACATGAAGGAGAGATTGTGTTAAGTGGAACACTCACAGACGTTAAAAATCAACATCGTCAAGATGCCATTCGATTAACATTTGAATCAGAAAAGGTTGCAAAACACTTGATGCAAGATTTTGAGAGGTTTAAGAAAGTTGAGTTAGAAGGAAATGAACTCACAATATATGTGGATAATTTAAAACAAGATTCCCAAGAAATATTAAAATGGATGACAGATCAAAATATATTATTACTAAAGTATGAAATCCTTGAACCAACGCTTGAAAGCTTGTTTATGGAGGTGGTTCGATGAGGGGATATTTAGCTTTTGTAAAGAAAGAACTGTTAGAGCAGGTTCGCACGTATAAGTTACTGATTTTATTCCTCGTTTTCTTTATTTTTGGGATGCTAAGTCCTTTGATGGCAAAGTTAATGCCTGAAATACTGCGCCAGATGCCGATGGATGGGATTACAATTACGATTCCAGACCCCACGGCGATTGATTCATATAGCCAGTTTTTTAAGAATCTGACGCAGATGGGATTAATCGTCCTTGTTCTCCTATTCAGTGGAACGTTAACGACTGAATTATCAAAAGGGACGTTGATTAATGTATTGACAAAAGGGTTAACACGATATGCGGTCATTTTGGCAAAGTATACGGTGGCACTTGTTTTATGGAGTTTTGCCCTTTTGATGGCACTCGGTGTGACATACGGGTATACGGCATATTTTTTCTCACAAGATGAGATCCATCATTTATTGGCGTCAGTGGGTTGCTTATGGTTGTTTGGAGTCTTACTTTTATCGTTGTTGATGTGGGCACAGACGTTAGTTGGCAATCAGTATGGAAGTCTTTTAATGGTGGGAATTTTTGTCGCAGGATTATTTGTTTTGAATCTTTTTCCAATATTTCAGGATTATAATCCGATTGCGTTAGTGTCTGAGAATGTGGCGATGTTGAGTCAAGATTATGATATCAGTCAACTGATGTCTACTAGTTTAATTTCAGTTATACTAAGCATTGCTTTTTTAGCATTAGCTTTAACGACGTTTAAGAATAAGAGAATTTAAGAAAAGTAAAGGCCGATTATTTTTGAAGAAATTAACTTCAAGATAATCGGCCTTTATATGGCTTTAATTGGGAAGTATTGGTATTTTTTGAAAATCTTTGACCAACCCTAAAGAAATATGTCAAAATAGACAAGAAGGTATTAAATGATAGATTTGATGGAAATAGGTTTTGGAGGTACTTTGACATGATAAGATTTGAAAGTGATTATGCGGAAGGGGCGCATCCACGTATTTTAGAAAAATTAATTCTAACAAATGAGGAACAAACACCAGGATATGGGGTCGATATTTATTGTGATCGTGCACGACAATTAATTAAAAATTTATGTCAAAAAGACGATTGTGATGTTCATTTTTTAGTAGGGGGAACACAAACAAATTTAATTGTTATTTCATCTATTTTAAGACCTTATCAAGGCGTTATCTCAGCTATTTCAGGACATATTAATACGCATGAAACAGGGGCAATTGAAGCGACGGGGCATAAGGTATTAGCGGTTGAAAGTGAAGATGGTAAAATTACCGCCGCTCAAGTAAAAGCTGTTTGTGATCAACATCATCAGGATGCTGGCCGTGTTCATAAAGTTCAACCTGGAATGGTTTATATTTCACAACCAACTGAATATGGAACACTTTATTCATTAGAAGAATTAACAAACTTAAGTCGAGTTTGTAAAGAATATCATCTTCCATTATTCGTCGATGGAGCTCGTTTAGGATATGGGATGGTCAGTCAAATAAATGATGTTTGGATGTCAGATTTAGCAAATTTATGTGATGTCTTTTATATTGGTGGAACCAAGATTGGGGCATTATTTGGTGAAGCTGTCGTTATTTCAAATGATGCCTATAAGCAAGGGTTTAGATATAATATTAAGCAAAGAGGTGGACTTTTAGCTAAAGGAAGATTGTTAGGCCTTCAGTTTGAAACGTTATTTGAAGATAATTTATACTTTGAAATGTCGTTACATGCTGTTAAGTTATCGATGCAACTTCGTCAGGCATTTACTGAAAAAGGATTTGAATTGCTATATGATTCATATACAAATCAGCAATTTCCAATTTTACCAAATGATGTTTTAGAAAAACTATCAAAAAAATATTCATTTACTTATTGGAAGGCAATTGATGAATTGCATTCTGCAGTCCGACTTTGTACAAGCTGGGCGACCAAAGAAGAGTATGTTGAACAATTGGTTGCAGATATTAAAGCGTTGTAAGGTGAAGATAAGCTTATAACAACGTGATATGGCCATAAGGTAGTCAAATCTATAAGATACGCGTTTAAAAAAGCGTTGTCTTATAGATTTTTTTGTAAAATGATTTAAATAAATTGGATAACAATTTACAGTCGATAAAGTCATGATGAATGGTTAGCTAGATACAATCTATTGTGAACAAATGCTTGGTAGTCAACTCACGTAAAAATTGATATAATGATGATATTAAAAGAGAATTTTTTTAAAGGTTGTGATGTTATTGTCAACAATTAAGGAGGTTGCTAAACGAGCAGGGGTATCTGTTGGAACTGTTTCAAAATTTATTAATAATATTGAAGTTAAACCAAAGACTAGAATGGCGATAGAGGCAGCGATTAAGGAATTAAATTATGAGCCTAACATTTATGCTCGTGGATTAAAGATGAATCGTACTAATACAATCGCCTTAATTTTACCAACTGTTTGGCATCCATTTTTCAGTGAATTAGCTTATAATATTGAAAAAAATTTAAGAGCTTTAAATTATAAAATGATTTTATGTAACTCAGAAGGAGATTACAAAATTGAATTAGATTATATTACAATGGCTAAACAGAATCAAGTTGATGGAATCATTGCCATTACGTATAGTGATATTGAGGCTTTTATTTCAAGCAATCTTCCAATGGTCAGCGTCGATCGCTTTTTTAATGAGGAAATTACATATGTCAGCAGTGATAACTTAATGGGGGGGGATTTAGCTGCTCAAAAGTTAATTGAATCCGGATGTCAATCGATTTGTTTTATTGGGGAGGGGTCGAAAAAAGATAATTCAACTCGTAATCGTAAAAAAGGATTTATAAATTATTGTGAAGAACATCGAATCGACTATCAGGTTTGTGAGATGATTGGGGATCATGACAAATTTGATGAAACATTAAAACAGTTTTTAATGGATAATTTAATCCAACAGAAAAAGATTGATGGGATTTTTACAGTAACTGATGCCTATGCTTATTTCATCATTGAAAAATTAAAAGAGTATCATCTTTCAGTGCCTGAAGATGTTCAAATCATCGGATTTGATGGGGCTAAGAGTTCGAAAAAATCAGTGATTGAAATTTCTACGATTCGTCAACCAATTGAGTTAATTGCAAAGCATACCGTTGAATCAATTGATGCTTTAATTAATAAACAAACGATAGAAAAAGAAATTATTTTACCAGTAGAGTTCCATCAAGGCAGTACAACAAAACACTAAAGGGATTATTTTAAGGAATAATCCTTTTTTAATACATAAAATTGATTATTTTTGAAAACGATAAAAAAATGTTGACGTTTTCAAAAAAGTGTTCTATTATAGTACTGTAGAAAATGAAACGTTTCATTTTTGAGGGGTTATCGTTTAATTATTTTTTTAACGCAAAAATGAAACGTTTCATAAATAAGGAGGAGTAAGAATGAGTAACAAAAAGTATCATACTATTGCTCAAAATATCTTATTGCACTTAGGTGGAGAAGAAAATATTATTAGTGCCGCAAGTTGTGCAACACGTTTAAGAGTTGTCGTTAAAGACGATCAAAAAATTAAAGTGGATGAAATTGAAAATATAGATTTGGTTAAGGGGAGTTTTAATAACGGTGGACAATTCCAAATTATTTTAGGAACAGGAATTGTAGATGAAGTTTACCGTGAATTTATGGGGATTGTTAACTTAGAAGAAGTGAGTAAAGCTGAATTAAAAGAAGCAGCAGGGAAAAAAATGAATGTTTTCCAACGCGTTTTAAAATCATTAGCTGATGTCTTTGTTCCAATTTTACCAGCATTAGTTGCAGCCGGATTATTAATGGGATTAAATAATGTGTTAACCGCACAAGGTTTATTTATTGAAGGGAAGTCTATCATCGAAGCTTACCCACAAATTGCTGATTTAGCTGATATGATTAATGTTTTCTCTAATGCAGCCTTTACCTTCTTACCTGTATTAATCGGATTCTCAGCGACTAAGATTTTTGGTGGAACACCAGTTTTAGGGGCAGTTATTGGAGCCATCATGATCCACCCGGATTTATTAAATGGGTATAGTTATGGACAAGCTCTATTAGATGGAACGGTTCCAGCATGGAGTATTTTTGGATATCAAATTGCAAAAGTAGGTTACCAAGGAACAGTTTTACCCGTTATCGTTTCATCATTCGTATTAGCTAAAATTGAAAGAAAAACACGTAAAGTCGTTCCTCCAATGTTTGATAATATTATTACACCATTAGTGGCAGTCCTTGTAACGGCGGCTTTAACATTCGTTGTGATTGGACCTGCTATGCGTGTTGTAGGAGATGGGTTAACAGAAGCTGTTATGTGGTTATTCTTTAGCTTAGGCCCAGTTGGAGGAGCTATTTATGGGGTTGTTTATCCGTTATTAGTTATCACAGGAATGCATCACTCATTAGTCACAGCCGAGACGCAAATTCTTGCAAACATTGGAACACTTGGTGGGTCACCAACATTTGCTGTTGTTGCAGCATCTAACGTTGCACAAGGGGCAGCAGCTTTAGCTGTTATGATGATCATGAAGAAAAATGCAAAAATGAAGAGTTTAGCTTCAGCTGCTGGGGTTTCGGCTTTACTTGGAATTACAGAGCCAGCAGTATTCGGAGTTAACTTAAAATTAAAATATCCATTTGTTGCAGCCTTAATTGGTTCAGCTGTTGCATCAGCTTATTCAACATTTATGCAAGTTTTATCAGTTTCACCAGGACCTGCAGGATTACCAGGGGTTATTGTGATTCGTCCAGAATCAATGATTCAATATATGATTACATTAGCAATCGGATTTGCTATTACATTTGTCGTAACTTTTGTTTTAGCTAAAATCTGGGGAAATAAAGAGTAAAACTAAATACAACCTAAACTGCTTTAATTTCAATTGAGATTAAAGCAGTTTCTGTTAGGAAGAGAAAAATAAAACGATTACTTTAAAAGGAGAGTTGAAATTATGGAATGGCCACGTGAATTAAGATATAGAAGAATTGAAGAAGTAGCAGAATGTGAAATAACTGACTTAAAAAATAGAGTCGATGCTTGTTCTCATCGTCAAACGTTTCATATTCAACCTACAACAGGATTATTAAATGACCCAAATGGATTTAGTTTTTATAATGGTGAGTATCATTTATTTTATCAATGGTTCCCACTTGGACCTGTTCACGGAGTCAAGTATTGGTATCATACAGCCTCTAAAGATTTAGTGAACTGGGAGAATCGTGGGATTGCCCTGTCTCCAGATTGTGCACTTGATAGTCACGGGGTATTTTCAGGAACAGCGATTGAACATAATGGATTATTATATTTAATGTATACAGGAAATACGCGTGATGAAAATTGGATTCGTCATCCTTATCAATGCTTGGCTGTCATGAATGAAGCAGGAGAAATTAAAAAGTATCCAGAAGCAGTCATTAAAAATGTGCCAAAAGGAATCACTGATAATTTCCGTGATCCAAAAGTATTTAAAATCGAAGATAAATTCTATTGCATTGTTGGGGCAGAAAAAATGACTGACGAAGGAAATAAAGGAACAGTCGTTTATTACGAATCATCTAATTTAGAAGAGTGGACGTATAAAGGTGAAATCAACACAACATTTGAAAATAATAGTGGATTTATGTGGGAATGTCCAGACTATTTCACATTAGAAGGTCAGGGAATTATGCTGATGTCTCCACAAGGAATGGCACCAGAGGGAGATAAATATCAAAATGTCTTCCAATCAGGTTATTTAGTAGGAGAGCCTATTAATTTTGAAACCGGAATTTTTAATCATGGAGAGTTTACTGAACTTGATCGTGGATTTGAATTTTATGCACCTCAAACGATGGAAGATCCAAAGGGAAGACGTATCCTAGTAGGATGGCTTGGTCTACCAGAGCTAGATTGTGTCACAGATGAATCAGGTTGGGCACATTGTTTAACCTTACCACGTGAATTAACGGTAAAGAATAACAAGTTAATTCAAAAACCGATTGAGGAGTTAAAGAAATTACGTCATCATCGCGTAGAAGTGAAAACAACTTTAAATGCTGAATCTAAGAAATTTATGGGATTTGAAGGCATAACTTACGAATTACAATGTCGTTTTACGGACTTAACCCAAGGAAGAGTTGGAGTCAAATTACGCAAAAGTGAACAAGAAGAAACAGTGTTCTATTACGATATAGAAAATAAAAAATTAGTCTTAAATCGTGAAAAATCAGGTAGGATGTGTGGAGAGGAATACGGATCAATTCGTCAATGTCATTTTGAGGCTAATGAGTTAAGATTACAAATTTTTGTCGATCAGTCATCAGTTGAAATTTTTGTGAATGATGGAGAGGAAGTCTTCACAACACGTATCTTTACGAAAGAGGAGAGTCAAGGCATTGAATTCTTTGCTGATAGCTCTGTTGATTTAGAAGCCACTTTATGGGAAATCAAAAAATAAATAACGAAAAAACCATTCAATTACTGAATGGTTTTTTTGTTTTGTTGTGACAGGATAAACTTTTATGTTAAACTTATTTATTAAATAAGAGCTAGCTATTTTAATTCGGTAATGTGATAGAATGTTCATAAATAGCAAGGAGATGATAGTAAATGAGAGCCATTATTTTTGATGTGGATGATACGTTATATGATCAAGTAATTCCGTTTCAAAAAGCATATGATGAATTATTTAAAGGCTGTTATGAGATATCAGTTGAAGAGCTATATAAGAGAAGCCGCCATTTTAGTGATGAGGTTTTTGAAGCGACACAACGTGGTGAGATGTCGATGGAGAAGATGTATATATACCGAGTTCAAAAGGCATTTGAAAGTCTTGAGATTTTGGTAAGTGATGAGGAGGCACTAAAGTTCCAAGATTTGTACGCAACAAATCAAAAGAAGCTTGAGTTATCTAAAACAATGATTCGAATTATGAATCTGTGTCAAGAAAATCAAATTCGTCTAGGTATTATAACGAATGGCCCTTCTAATCATCAGTGGAATAAGGTTGAGGCACTAAGAGTGATGGAGTATATCCCGCGGGAGTTTGTTTTTGTATCGGGTGATATCGGGGTGGCGAAGCCGCATCTTGATTTATTTAATTATGTCAAGGAGAAGATGGATTTGATACCACAAGAGACGCTTTTAGTTGGGGATACGTTCGAGAGTGATATTGTGGGAGCGAATATGGCTGGTTGGCAGACGGTTTGGTTGAATCGTCGTCAAAGGGAGATGCCTGAGGGTGAGGTTGTGCCGAATTTTTGTGTACGTCATGAAGAAGAGTTATATGATGTGATTGTGAAATGGATTGAAGAGAACAAGGAGTGAGGTTGCGTGGATCATATGAATAAATTTACAGGTAAATCAAGTGCTTATACTTTGTCAAGACCGGGTTATGCAAAAGGATTATTTGAGTATTTGGTGTGTGATTTGGAAGTTAATAAACAGACGGTGATAGCCGATATTGGATCAGGGACAGGTAAGTTATCACAGGATCTTTTGAAGGTTGCAGGAATAGTCTATTGTGTTGAACCAAATGATGAGATGCGACAGGTGGCAGAGTCTTTACTTAGTAATCAAGAGGGATTCATTTCAGTGAAAGGAACTGCTGAACAAACTACTCTTATGGATAAAAGTGTTGATTTTATTTTGGTTGGGCAAGCCTTTCATTGGTTTGATGCGAATTCTTTTAAGTTAGAGTGCCAACGAATTTTAAAAGAGACGGGAAAAGTGATTTTAATTTGGAATTCGTGGATTAGAGACAGTGAGGTCATTATGAAATATCATGAGCTTTTCCAGATGTTTTGCCCTAGTTTTAAAGGATTCAGTGGTGGTTTAGAATCACGAAAGATTTGTGAGTTTTTTGAAAATCAGTATGAAATTAAAAGGGTAGCCAATCATTTGGTATTTAATAAAGAAAGTTTTATTAATCGTGCACGATCAGCCTCTTATTCTTTAATAGAAGGTGATGAAAAATTTGAAGATTATATGGAAGCCTTAGAGAAATTTTTTGAGAAATATGCAGTTGATGGAATTTTAACGATGCCAAATGAAACGGTTTGGTATGTAGGGGAAGTTTAATAAAGAAGGAGTTAATGAATGATGAAGCATGAATGGCGAAAACACGAGAAAGAATTATATATGCCGAAGGCTAAGCCAACATTGGTCACCATTCCTAAGCAACCATTTATCACGATTAAAGGAAAGGGAAATCCAAATCAAGCGGATTTTAGTGATCGAATTAGAGTGCTTTATTCGATTGCGTACGCTATTAAAATGATGCCGAAAAAAGGATATACACCAGTTGGCTACATGGAATATACGGTATATCCATTAGAAGGAGTTTGGGATTTAACGGAGGAAGGTAGACAATCACAGGTACTTAATAAAGATGAATTGTTGTATACGATTATGATTCGCCAACCGGAGTTTGTGACAACGGAAGTTTTTGAAAAAGCATTGAATGAAGTGAAAAAGAAGAAGCCTCATCCACTGCTAGATGAGGTGGTATTTGAAGAGATAGAAGATGGATTATCGGTACAAATGCTACATGTTGGTCCATATGATGATGAACTGATCACCTTTGAAAAGATGAAGACATTTATTAATGAACAAAATCTAACTATTGTATCGTTAAAGCATCGAGAAATTTATTTATCCGATTTTAGAAAAGTAACACCAGATAAATTGAAAACAGTTTTAAGATATCGAGTTGAATAAAAGAGTGGAATTATTCCCATAACAAACTTATTTAAGGTGGTGATAATGGTGAATAATTCTTCTGCTGAGCGTGTTCAAAAACAGATGGTTTTGATAATGGCCGGCTGTTTTTTATGGATAACGTATTTTATTTTTCAAGATTTCTTCAAAGGAATTTATCATTATTTTGCTGTGATACCAAGTTGGTGGTTACTTGTGATTGGCCCCCTATTTGGAGTGGCTGTTTTATGGTCTATTCATCGAGATGAGTTAGCGATTAAGGAGGCTGAGGCACATTGGGTAGATAGTCAGCGGCGTTTTGCTGAAATCGAGCTTCAATTTAGATTAATTAAGTCTAATTTTTTTAAGATGTCTGCTGTCCAATTTGTGTATTATTGCGCGGATTTGCTAAGAGCACTTGGATATCAACGGGTAGAGTTAGTGAGTGAGGAGAATGTTTTGCAAGTAATCGATCCTTCAGGGCGGAGTATGTTAGTTTATTGTTTACATGGAAGTGAAGGAATTGAATATGATGAAACGGCGATTCAAACATTAAAGGAGAAGATGGCACGTTCTCACCTAGAGGCGGGACTTTTTATGACTTGTGCGAATTTGACAGAGGTGGCCACTGAGATTGCGACACAACATAACATTAAATGCTATAATGGGACAGCGATTAGCAAGCTTGTCTGGCTAGTCATTGAAGAATCAAAAGAAAAGGCACAGTCGATATGATTGTGCCTTTTAGCCTTTAAATTGATGTTGATCTCGATATTTTTTTGGCGTCAGTCCGACGAATTGTTTAAAGACTTTTGTAAAATGACTTTGGTCATTGAAGTGCAACAGGACACTGATATCGAGTAAGGAGTGTTTAGAAACCATGAGTAGTCGCTTTGCTTCTTCTACTTTTTCCCGTAAAATAAATTCACCGATTGTCTCATTCATTTCCTTTTTAAATAAACGAGCTAAGTAACTTTTATTGAAGTGTAGTTCAGTCGCTACTTTTTCAAGTGAAACATTGTCATATAAATTTTTATGAATGAAAAAGATGGCATCAAGTACTGGTCGTGAGAAGGTTAAAGTATTAATTTGTTGAACACGCATCGTAAAATCGAGTAAGCTGGTTAGTTGAAGTTTTGCAAGTTCTTGCATATCAGAGGTGTTTTCAATTTTATCTAAATAAAAGACAGTCAGTTTATGAGCGACATCTGGGATTAAACCTGCTCTAATGGAAGCACGAGCACCTAAAATAATGAGAGTCATATAAAGAACTTTAGAAGAATGAAGGGGATCTTCTAGTAATTGGTTTAATAAAGGTTGTTGTCTACTTAGTTTTTCAACGGCGTTAATAAGTTGTTCAGGATCTCCATATTCAATGGCATTGATAATATGAGTTTCATAAGCTAGGGGAAAGAACGTTATGTTATCTTCCGCGATTTGTCGTAGTGTTGTAAAATCAGATTTTAATTTTTCTTCAATCGAATCAACGAGTGGTTGTTTGAAAAAATTATCTTTTAAGACTTCATTGAAATCAATGTGTTTTCGATAAAGTAAATAGTATAGCAGGCAACCTTGATGAATGACTTGTGTAAAAGAAGTCAGATGATAATTGAGAGGACCTATTAGGAAAGTCCCAATCAGAAGTTCTTCTTCATAATACGTTAAGCAAAGAAAGTGTCCATCGTTTTTCAGTGTTTTAAGTTTAGGAAGAGGTGCTCCTTCTTCAAAGTAAGGATCAGCAAATGAATCTGTTAAATGTAGCAGTAATGAACCTTCTGATTTCAGGATAATGTTTAATGAAGGATCGATAAAATAAATGGGAGCGTTTAAGCTTCCGGATAAAAGATTGATAAGGTTTTGAATATGTTTGTTGTTCATGATGATTACCTCTTAAGGTCAATATTTTTACAAAAAAATCAATATAATACAAAAATATAATATTGATTCATGATAATATGATTCAGGCTCAAAATCAAGGAATTTAAGTCAGTTTTTAGATGTATAGGAGGAGAGACATCATGATACGAGATAATATATTAGAAACTGAAAAGATTTCAAAGCTTTTTATTAAGTTTTCGATTCCAGCGATTCTTTCGTTAACAATTGCGGGGATTCAAACAATGGTCGATGGAGTTTTCCTTGGAAACTTTGTTGGAACAAATGCAATGGCAAGTGTGAATATTGCCGCTCCATTTATGCAACTTATGATTGGAATGAATTTAATTATTGGAGTTGGAGGAGCAAGTTATATTGGACGAAGTCTTGGCGAGGGGGAAGTGAAACGTGCCCAAGATATTTTTAAGTCCGCGTGCTTATTTATGCTAGGATTATCATTGGTCATTGCAGTTTTTGGGTTTACATGTAGTGAACAAATCGCGACGTTTTTAGGAGCGAATGATGTGCTATTAGCAGATTCGGCAATGTATATTAAGATACTAGCTTTATTTGCACCATCTATTGGACTATCATTTATTTTAGGAATTTTTGTCCGTTGTATTGGAATGCCAAATGTGTATTTAGTTAGCTCGATTGTCAGTCTGATTGCCAATATTATCTTTAACTATGTTTTAATCAAAGTTTTAAATTTAGGAATCATTGGTGCTCCGATTGCAACGGGACTATCATTTACGGCATCCTTCTTGATTGTAGCTATTCCATTCTTCAAGAAATCATCAATTTTAAATTTTACAAAAGGAAAATTTAATGCGAAATTAACGGGGGCCCTTTTATATAATGGTTCGTCGGAGGGGGTCTCATCGTTGGCAACAGCTATTTCGACATTTGTTTTTAATGCAGCTTTTATGCGTATTGCAGGGGAAGCGGGGGTATCTGCTTTTACAGCCATCGGGTACCTATCTTTATTCGCTTCTTTGATTGTGTGCGGTATTTCTGCTGGAATTGGACCGGTTATTTCTTATAATTATGGGGCAGGATTACAAGAGCGTGTCCGTCAACTGTTAAAATTATGTTGTCAGGTTGCCTTAGTAATGGGAAGTTTATTATTTATTTTAATTTTCTTTTTTGGAAAATATATGGTGTTATTATTTGTAAAGGATAATCAGATTGTATTAGAGTTAGCGACTCATGGAGCTAAAATTTATGCCTTTACATTCTTCTTAAATGGAATTAATATTTTATTCTCAGGATATTTTACCTCAATTGGAGATGCCCTATCTTCAATTATTGTAGCAATCTGTCGTGGAATGATTTTTATTTTAACGGGAATTATGATTTTCCCAAGGTTCTTTGGAATTAGTGGAATTTGGATGACGGTTCCATGTGCTGAATTATTAACTATTTTAGTGGTTATTTTCTTAATGAAAAAATCAAAAGCAAAACATGAAGCAGTGGCCAAGCAAGAATTAATATTAGAATAAAAAAAGAGCCTTCGAGGTTCTTTTTTTATTTTGTTTCACGATATTGTTTAGGACTTTTACCATAAATTTTTCGAAAGACTTTTGAGAAAGCAAAGGGATCAGGATAACCAACAGATTTAGCAATCTCATTAATGGGTTGATTGCTGTTCATTAATTGATGACTTGCCTTTTCCATTCTAAAGTTCATTAAAAATTCTTGAGGTGAAATATTGAGTTTTTGTTTGAAGATAGAGGTTAAATAACTACGGTTTACACCAATGTAGCTGGCAATATCATTAATTTTAATGGGTTTCATGTAATAGTTATTAATAAATTCAATGGATTGCTCTAGGTATCCTTCAGCCGCTACTTTACTTCGGTGTTTTAAATCAATATTAGCGTTATTAGAAGCGAGTTTAGATAAGAAAAGATAGAGAAGGGATTGAATTTCAAGTTCATTAGAGGGGGTATCTGCATTTAATTCAAACATTTTCTTCACACAGTTATATAAGCTAGCAGAATCTTGACATTCAAAGATGAGATTTTCTTTATTAAGATTAGCGTAATTTAAGTAGTGTGCTGCTTTTACCCCGTTAAAACCAATCCAGATGTAAGTCCAAGGATTTTGTTCATCAGCTTGATAAGAATGTTGCGTTTCAGGTGTAATTAAGAAACCTTGATTCTTTTTTAAATGATAGGTTTTGTCATTTACTTTATAGGTTCCCTCTCCATCTAAAATATAGTGAATCAAATATTGCGAACGTACCTTATCGTAAGAATGTCTAGGGGGACAAGCTTCAATCCCACAGAAACATAAAAACAAATCAAATGATTGTTTATTTAATGGTTCAAAATAAGTGACAGTCTCGTCTTGAAAATAGTTACACTCTCCCATATAATACTCTCCCTCCAATAAAGCTAAAGATAACCCCCTTACATTTTCGGATTAACTCAGACTTGTAATTTTTATTTTACTATAAAAAAAACGCTTATAAAAGTTTGTTTCTCACATTTTAATATAAAGGGCTTACATTTTACCATGTTTTAACCTGTTAAAGTGTAATGTTATAATTATGTAAACCTTTACAACGAGTTTTAAGCGATAAAGAACATAGAAGAGTTTACTAAATATTTCAAGAATAAGTTCAAGTACTAAGAAGGAAAAATCCTTTTAAAAATTAATCCATGGGGGGAAAATGGCATGAAAAAACATTTAAAAAGATTATTTGGGGCGACAATGGCAACTGCTCTTTTAGGAACAACATTAGTAGGGTGTGGAAATGAGACAGCATCAGGTTCTGATACAACGAAAGGAAACTCAAAAGGAACGACAATTACTTATTCCATTTGGGATAAAGGTCAAGAGCCAGGCATGCAGGCCATTGCGGATGCATTTGAAGAAAAAAATCCAGGAATTACAGTTAATGTAGAGGTAACTCCTTGGGATCAATATTGGACAAAACTTGAAGCTGCGGCTACTGGGGGAACGTTACCAGATGTATTCTGGATGCACTCAAGCCAACATATCCGTTATGCAAATAGTGGAATGTTAATGGATTTAAATGAAGTGATTGAAAATAGTGAAGTACTCGATATGAACAATTTTGCTCAAGGTGTTGTTGATTTATACAATGTGGATGGAGCGCAAATTGCCATTCCAAAAGATGTTTCAACAATCGGTCTGTGGTACAACAAAACATTATTTGATGAAGCGGGTGTTGAATATCCAAATGAAAATTGGACATGGGATGATTTATTGAGTGCTGCTCACGACCTAACTGATTCTGAAAAAGGGGTTTATGGATTAAATGCTCCTTTAAACACAGAAGAAAATTTATTTAACTATGTTTATCAAAATGGGGGAGATATCCTTATCAACGATAAAACAGAATCAGGGTATTCATTACCAGAAACACAAGAAGCTTTAGAGTGGTATGCAAATTTAAGTTTAGTAGAAAAAGTGTCACCTTCTCAAACACAATTTGCTGAAAATGGAAATTCAACCTTATTTACATCAGGAAAAGTTGCAATGGGAATGTTCGGTTCTTGGATGTATAACGAATTTATTACAAATGAATATACAGCAAAAAATTGTGCAGTAGCAGCATTACCACAAGGAAAAGCAGGAAATGCAACCATTTATAATGGATTAGGAAATTCAGTAGCAGCTAATACGAAAAATAAAGAAGCAGCAATTAAATTCATTGAATTCTTAGGATCAGAAGAAGCAAACATCATTCAAGGTGAGTACGCATCAGCTATTCCGGCTTACGGTGCAGCGCAACAAGCTTGGGTTGAAGCAACAACTAAAAATAATTTTGATACACAATGCTTAGTTGATATGTTAGAGTACGGACACATTAAACCTTACACTAAAAACACAGCAAAATGGGAAACAGTAGAAATGGAAATCTTACGTAAAGTATGGGCTGGTGAGTTATCAGTAACAGATGCTTGTCATCAATTAGTGACGCAAATTAATGCTATTTTAGCAGCAGAATAAAAATAAACAAAGGGTAACTGTTCAATTGAACGGTTACCCCTAAAAAAAGCGGAGGGGAAAATATGGCGATTGCATTAAATAAAAGAAAAGTAAAAAGTACCGCTAAACTAAAAAATGCGAAGCATAATGAGTGGATGTGGGGATATATTTTAGTAGCGCCAACAGTCATTGGATTATTAATTTTAAATATTATCCCACTAATTCAGACATTTATTTTAAGTTTTCAAAAAACAGGTGATTTTGGATCTTCTCAATGGGCTGGTTTTGAAAATTATAAACGTTTATTTTCAGATCCAGCCGTTTGGCAAGCCACAGGGAACACATTAAAATACGTCCTCATGGTGATTCCATTTATTATCATCTTTTCATTATTAGTTGCTGTCTTATTAAATCAAAAAATTAAAGGGAAAAGCATTTATCGCGTTATTTATTTTTTGCCAATGGTTGCGGCACCAGCTGCTGTTGCGATGGTTTGGAAATGGTTATTTAACTCAGAATTCGGTTTAATTAATTATTTATTAAGCCTCATTGGAATACAGGGACCTCAATGGGTAAGTGATCCTAATTTCGCTTTAATTGCCATTGCCATCGTTGGAATTTGGAGTGCTGTTGGTTACAATATGATTTTATTATTAGCAGGTCTTCAAGAAATTCCAAAAGATTATTACGAAGCCGCTAGTATTGATGGAGCAGGATCAATTCGCCAATTCTTCAGTGTCACATTACCATTAGTTTCACCAAGCTTATACTTTGTAATGGTCACAAGTATCATCTCAGCGTTCCAAGTATTCGATGTTATCTTCATGATGATTGATAAAACAAGTATGGCAATTGAAAGTACACAATCACTTGTTTACTTATTCTATCAACATTCATTCACCGTTAATGATAAAGGTTATGGATCAGCGATTATCATGTTATTATTAGCCATTATTATGGTCATTACATTTATTCAATCAAAAATTGAGAAAAAATGGGTACATTACTAAGAGAGTAGAGGTGAGAAAAATGAAAAAAATTAAAAAAGGGAATCTATTAATTCACATCATCTTAATCTTAGGTGCTGTCGTCATGATTTTACCTTTCGTATGGATGGTCTTAACATCTTTAAAAACATTAGGAGAATCAACTCAGATCCCTCCAAAAATTTTCCCAGACAAAATGCAATTTAGTAACTATACAGAAGTACTTCGTTTATTACCATTTGGAAAGTTCTATCTTAATACGATTTTAATGATAATCTTCCGCGTTATCGGATCAGTATTATTTAGTGCCATGGCTGCTTATGCTTTTGCAAGATTAAATTTTCCAGGAAAGAAATTTTTCTTTAGCTTAGTTTTAATTCAAATGATGGTACCAGGACAATTATTTATCATCCCACAGTTTAACTTAGTTCAAAACTTAGGGTTATTAAACACCGTCACTGCCTTAGTGATTCCAGGGGTAGTAAGTGCTTTTGGAACATTCTTATTGCGTCAGTTTTTTATGGGAATTCCAGCCGAACTTGAAGAAGCAGCAAAACTTGATGGATGTAGTATTGGACGTACTTTCTTTACCATCATGCTCCCGCTTGCTAACTCTGGACTCGTTGCACTTGGAATTTTCACAGCATTATTTGCTTTCAAAGACTTAATGTGGCCGTTAATTGTTAACATGTCAATTGATAAAATGACGCTATCTGCTGGATTAGCCTCATTACAAGGACAGTTCTCAACAAACTTCCCGCAATTAATGGCGGGGTCATTACTTGCCATTTGGCCAATGTTATTAATCTTTATCGTTTTCCAACGTAAATTTATTGAAGGAATTGCAACAACTGGAGGAAAATAATTAAATTTCATTCTTTATATCTGCCTATTTTAAAATATAGAGGACTGATTGCTGCTTACCCATATCAGTCCTTTTTTCTGTTATAATTTAATAAAAGGGTAGAAACATGAAGATCGAAAAACAAATGTATGAAATAGTAATAAAATTTATTGAGAAAAGATATCTAACTGGCTTAAGAGAGACAGTTGTCATAAAACTCGGTACTGTATCATATAACAATGGTATATTAGAATTTCGTATTACCTAGTGATTGAGGAACTCTCTCTACGAGAGGTTGGGGCCCAAAAAGTTATTCATCAATACAATGTTAAAAGGGACGCTAAATTGTTAGCGTCCCTTTAGATTATTTATATTCTGGTAACCATCCTTCGTGGGCTTTGATTAAATCATCGACTAAGGCGTAGATGTCATCAATTGAAAGCTCAGATGAAGTATGAGGATCAAGCATGGCTGCATGGTAAATATGTTCTTTTTTTAGTGTTAAAGCTGCTTTAACGGTTAACTGATGGACGTTAATATTGGTACGATTTAAAGCGGCAAGTTGTGGAGGCAAATCTCCTACAAAGCAAGGTGTGACACCACTTGCATCAACTAAACATGGGACTTCAAC
The DNA here is from genome assembly GCF_000191865.1 of Turicibacter sp. HGF1. Lineage (NCBI taxonomy): Bacteria > Bacillati > Bacillota > Erysipelotrichia > Erysipelotrichales > Turicibacteraceae > Turicibacter > Turicibacter sp. HGF1. The sequence goes on along the minus strand of NZ_AEXQ01000077.1, from coordinate 72,298 downwards.
CACGCAGTCATTAGGAAGGTTAGTAATTAAGCCAGTATTTAAAACGTTAGCGCCAATTTTATAAGGCTTGTTTGTAATCATGGCTTCCATGATATAGGAAGCATATTCGTGGGTACGGGTATGAGATAAGCTATGATCATGAACAATCTCTTCGCGGAGTTTATTCCAGTTTTTGATTTGTTCTATACAACGACGAGGATATTCATCTAGTGGAATATTAAAACGCTCAATCAACTCAGGGTATTTCTCTTTAATGAAGTAAGGCATATATTCTGAGTTATGCTCACTTGATTCCGTTACATAGTAGCCAAATCGTTTCATGATTTCAAAACGAACCATATCATAGTGTTTTCCTTCAAAAGCAATTGCTTTCTCTTTGATTTTTGGATATAAATCTTGACCATTCGATTCAACTTCTAATAACCATGCCATGTGGTTAATCCCTGCAATTTTATACGAAACATTGTCGTATTCCATCCCTAAATGACGTAAAAGATCTGGTGCACACACTTGAACGCTATGGCAAAGCCCGATTGTTTTAATTTTAGTCGCCTTTAAAACGGCCAACGTTAAAATACTCATTGGATTCGTGTAGTTTAGTAGCCAGGCATCTGGACAAACTTCTTCCATGATTTTGCAGTAGTCAAGTAGAACGGGAATCGTACGCAGTCCTCTAAAGATACCGCCAATTCCTAACGTATCGGCAATCGTTTGACGAAGACCATACTTTTTAGGAATCTCGAAATCTGTAACCGTACAAGGCTCATATCCTCCGACTTGGATGGCATTCACAACAAATGTTGCATCAGTCAAAGCTTCGCGAGCATCCGTATAAGAAACAATTGTTGCACGGCTTTCATTGCAGTTTTTATTAATATTTTCAAGCATTTGATATGATTCGTCTAATCGTTTTAAGTCAATATCGTATAAAGCAATATGAGCATCTTGAAGACTTGGGGTTAACATACAATCCCCTAGTACATTTTTAGCAAAGACTGTACTTCCGGCTCCAATAAAGGTAATTTTAATCATTTATAAATCCCCCTAATAGTAAGTTGTTTTTACCTCTCCATTATAATTATTGTGAAATCGTTTTAATAGGTCTAGATGTCGGATGCATATGGAAAAATGATGGTTGTTATAAAAAATAACTAAAATTTTACTAAAACGAAGTTGTTTATTCAGGTTAACTATAATATAATAACTTTGGAAACGTTATCTTTAAAAACGATTAGAAGACGTCTTAGGTTATGAGGAAAAAAGCAATAGAAGTGTATAAAGAGGAGAGATAGGATGGGATTTTTAATTGATGAAAAACGCCAACTGTTTGGATTAGAAACAAATAAAACAACATATGCTTTTGCAGTTGATAATATGGGATTATTACGTCACTTATATTGGTGACCAAAAGTAAATAATCTTGAAGATTTTGACGTACCGGCTTTAGCGGAAATGTCGAGTAACGATCCAATCTTGGATTTAACGGATGAAGAATATCCAGTCTTTGGTGGGATGCGTTATAAGGAACATTGTTTAAAAGTAAACTTTGCTGATGGAACGCGTGACATTGAGTATCGCTATGTTGGGTATACGCAGACTGAAGAGACGTTAGTGATTCACTTAAAAGATGCACATTACGAGTTTGAGTTTGATTTACATTATAAAGTATATGAAGTTCAAGATTTAATCGAACGTACAGTATCGGTTCGTAATACTGGGAACGATATCATTGAAATTGAAAAAGTTCATAGTGGACAAATCCATCTTCCATATCAAGATTTAACGTTAACAAGCTCTCATGGACGTTGGTTAGCGGAGTTCCAAGAATTTAAACAACCACTTGGTCAAGGGAAAATCGTGTTAGAAAACCGACGTGGGATTTCAACGCATCATCACAATCCATTCTTTGTTTTAGATCATCAGGCATCAGAAACAAATGGAGAAGTATACTTTGGGGTTTTAAAATTAAGTGGAAACTTCCAAACGATTATTGAACCACGTCCTTATGGCGGAACGCTTGTTCAAATGGGAATCAGTTCACACGACTGTGTGATTTCACTGCAACCAGGTGAGGAATTCATGGCTCCTTCCATGTTAGTGGGTTACACGAATTCAGGATTTGAGGCGATGACACATGCCATGAATGACTTTGCTAAACAACATGTCCTGCGTGATGGAGTTCGTCCTGTCCTTTACAACTCATGGGAAGCAACTGAGTTTGATGTTCACTGTGATGAACAAATTGCATTAGCTAAAAAAGCGAAAGAGATGGGAGTCGAGTTATTTGTTATCGATGATGGATGGTTTGGGCAACGTCATTCTGATGCAGATGGACTTGGAGATTGGTATGTAAATACCGATAAGTTCCCTGAAGGATTAACCCCCTTAATCTCGGTTGTTAAAGAGATGGGAATGATGTTTGGAATTTGGATTGAACCAGAAATGGTGAATCCACCAACACAGTTATTAAAAGATCATCCGGACTGGATTTATCATTTTGAAAATCGTATGAATGATACGTCACGTAACCAAATGGTATTAAATGTAACGTTACCCGAAGTGCAAGAATTTATATTTAATATGATTGATGATTTATTAGCAAATTACGAGATTGATTATATTAAATGGGATGCAAATCGCCCAATCTCTCAAACAGGAATTTCACGTGATATGTGGTACCGTCATATTGAAGCGGTGTATGACATTGCACGCCGTGTGAAAGAGAAGTATCCAAACTTATTACTTGAAGCTTGTGCAAGTGGTGGAGGACGAGTAGACTATGGAATGTTAGATTCATTTGATGATTTCTGGACAAGTGATAACACAGATGCCTATGACCGTCTAACAATTCAACGTACTTACTCATATGTGTACCCAATTAAAGCGATGCGTGCCTGGGTAACAGATGCTAACAATCGTTCGACGATTCCATTAACATTCAAGTTCCATAGCGCTATGATGGGGACACTTGGAATGGGATGCAATATTTTAAAATTTACAGAAGAAGAGATGGAATTATCTCGTCAGTTGATTGAAGAATATAAAGAAATTCGTCATATTATCCAAGATGGGGATTTCTATCGATTAAATCCAATCACGTCAAATAACTATCAGGTATATGAATATGCAAATGAAGATGAAGCTGTCTTATTTGTCTTCTTACCTCAAACACAAATTTCACGTCTTGGCGCTTGTATTAAAATACGAGGACTTGATGCAGATGCACGCTATGAATTTAACTTAAGTGATGATCTCATCATCAAATCGGGATCGTATTTAATGAATCACGGAATTCAAGTGAAGTTATCAGGTGATTATGCAAGTACCATTATTAAATTTAAAAAAATAGCTTAACCAAAAGACTGTATCAGCTTATTTGATACAGTCTTTTTGGCTAATGAGGGGGGGATTGTTTTTTGTAATTCAAGTAAAATAAACTAATTTTTAGTTTTATAAAACGGAAAACGATAACTTCAATGTTTTTATATAGGTGTAAACGGTTTTTCAAAGATGGTTTAATGGAAATAAAAAAGGAATAATATGATCTATTTTCAATATATTTTCGTTTAAAAGTCGCTATTAAAGGTAAAAAAATAAATAAATTTTACTCAAATATGTTGTAAAACGATTTCACACGTGGTAGTATATAACCATGATAGATGATGTAAGCAATTACAGAAAACGATTGCTTTCAAACCAAAAAGGAGGGGGAGTTAGTGATGAAACTAACTGCTAAAGCGAAATATTCGTATGGTATAGGGGCATTAGGAAAAGATTTAGTTTATGGTATTGTGGGGACCTATTTAATGTTTTATTTTACAGATGTTGTGGGGTTAGCTCCAGCGTTTGTCGGAACATTATTCTTAGTTGCACGTATTTGGGATACAGTAAATGATCCAATGATGGGAATGATTGTAGATAATACCAAAACTCGATTCGGTAAATTTAGACCTTGGATTTTAATCGGAACACTTATTAATGCTGTTGTGTTAATTTTCTTATTCAAAAAACCTGATTTAGAGGGATTACCTTTATATGCTTACTTCTCAGTGATGTATATTTTATGGGGGATGACGTATACCATTATGGATATTCCTTATTGGTCAATGATTCCTTCTTTAACAAAGGATAAACAAGAACGTGAACGTGTGGCTGTTATTCCTCGTATCTTTGCTAGTATCGGTGGTTTAACAATTGGAACATTTGGTTTAACATTTGTTGCCCTTCTTGGGGGTGGAAACGATGTTAAAGGATTTGAATTATTAGCAGTTGTCATTGCAGCCATCTTTATTTTAAGTTCTGTGATTACCTGTCTTAATGTTAAAGAGCCTTCAACATTAACGGCTGAAGGAACAGATAAAAAAGCAGACCGCGTAACATTCAAACAAATGACTCAAATTATCCGTAAAAATGATCAGTTAATGGTCTTCATGGGTGTTGTATTATGTATGAATTTAATGATGCAACTTTTAGGTGGAATGGCGATTTACTACTTTAAGTATGCAACAGGTAATGATGGAATGTTCAAAATTTACAATGGAACAGCAGGACTTGCTGAAATTGGTGGTTTATTATTATTCCCGATTTTAGCTCGTAAAATTGGACGTCAAAAATTATTTAAAGTGGGATGTTTCATTCCAGTTATCGGATTGGTCGGGTTATTATTCTCAGGATTATTAGCACCAAATCAACCGATCTTCACCATGATTTCAGCCATTTTAGTACGTGGTGGAGGAGGGTTCGTCTTAGCTTCAACAACCGTTATGCTTGCAGATGTTGTTGACTATGGGGAATTTAAATTAGGAACACGTAATGAAAGTATTATCTTCTCTGTTCAAACGTTATTAGCAAAAGCAGCGTCAGCCTTTAGTGGATGGGCGATTGGTGTAGGGTTACAATTAATGGGATATGAAGCGAATCAATTACAATCTGCTGGAACAATTATGGGAATGCGTGGATTAATGATTTTCGGACCGATTGTGTTTATCATCTTATGCTTCGTCATTTACAAAAAGTTCTATAAGTTAAATGGAGATTTCCATGAGGAAATCATCATGGAATTAGAAGCACGTCAAGCTTTAAAACCTGCAAAGATTCAAGGATAATAAAGAGCCTCAGCGATAGCTGAGGCTTTCTTTTTAGGTAAAAACGATGATGAAATGACAAAAAAGAAGATAATTTAATCAAATGAATAAGAATACGAGCAGATGTGTTAATACAGTCAAAAATATGTCTTTTTAAATAAAATTCAGGCAATCATTTTCCGACAATCAATCAAAGAATGGAGAAGAAGCCTGTCATATTAACGGAAAATCGACATTGTAAACGGTTAACTATTCGTCTTGTTGGATAGTTTTGTAAAATGATAGATTTTCAAAAATGGGTAAGGATGCTAAAATGTTGTTATATGTTTATTTAGGTTTAACTGGGGGGAATTATAGATGCGAGTATACGAATTTGCACGAAAATATAATATGACAAGTAAAGAAGTTGTAACGGTATGTCAAGAACTAGGGATTGAGGTCAAAGCTCAATCTAAATTAAATGATGAATCTCTTGAAGTACTGAATGGACGTTTAAGTCAAGGAAAAGACACAGAGGTAAAAGAGATAAAAGAGGTCGTGAAGCCTACAGTCATTAAACGTCAAAAAGTTAAAAAGCCAATGTTATATGTGGTAACGGAATGTGAACCATTTACAAACCTTGGAGAGCTTGGAAAAGTTTCGAAAGCATTTGTTGAAGCTCAAGAGGGGGATGTAATAGTGGCTTTACCAAAGTATTTAAATATATCTGAAACATTTGGAAATGAAATGGATTGGCTTATGGATTTACCGGTTAAATTCGGAACACATGAAGCTCGTGCTTCAATTTTTAAATTAGTAGAAGGAAATGTGACGTATTTATTTGTTGGAAATGATCACTACTTCCACCGTAATGAGATTTATGGATTCGCAGATGATGTGGAACGTTTTGCTTTCTTTAATCGTGCCATCTTAGATGTGTTACCTCTTTTAGGAATGCAAGTGGGTGAAATTCAGGTGAATGAATGGCATACAAGTATGTTACCGTTAATGTTACATGTTGATTATCATCAACATCCTTATTTCTCGAAAGTCAAAACAACGTTAAACATTCATAATTTAGAATATCAAGGTTGGTATGATGCAAGCATTTTAACAGAAGTATTAGGAATCAGTCGTGAGTATTATGACAATGGATTGACACGTATGGGGGATTCTGTTAACTTACTAAAGAGTGGAATTGAAACAGCACATAAAGTCGTTTTAACAGATATTAGTGCTGGGCAAATGAAGTTAGATGGAATGGTGAACAGTGGAATTACGGCTGTTTTGGAAAATAAAGTCCTAAATCAAGCAGTATAAGAGATGATGAGTTGTTTCAACAGAAGGTGAAACAACTCTTTTATTTTTCATTTTAAGAGAAGAAAGGAGGACTAAATCTAAATCCGTTAGTTGATTTAGTTTGAAAAGAAGTGCATAATAAAGGTATCTAAAAAAATCAAAATAAGATTCAGAATAAATGGTTAATATTCTGTCTCGTTATAGAAGGTGAATCCATATGTCAATTCAGCGTAATGCACCATGTTGGTGTGGTAGCGGGAAAAAATATAAGCAGTGTCATTTAGATTATGATCGAGTAGTTGAAACATACAAGCGTAAAGGGATTGTGAAAACACCTGAACAAATTGAAGGAATTCGCCGTGCAGGTATTGTGAATACGAAAATTTTAGATCGTGTGGCACAGTTTATCAAAGCAGGAATTTCAACGGAAGAAATCAATACGTTAGTCCATAACTATACGATTGAATTAGGTGGGACACCGGCACCGTTAAATTATCAGGGATTCCCTAAAAGTACATGTACGTCAATTAATGATGTTGTTTGCCATGGAATTCCGTGTGAGGAAGAAGTTTTAGAAGAGGGAGATATCATTAATGTTGATGTCACAACAATCGTTGACGGTTACTACGCAGATGCTTCGCGTATGTTCACGGTTGGAACTGTTTCAAAAGAAAATGAAGATTTAATCCGTGTGACGAAAGAATGTTTAGAACTTGGATTAGCGGAGGCAAAACCAGGGAATCATATTGGTGATATTGGTGCTGTCATTGAAGAACATGCTGAAAAACACGGTTATACAGTAGTCGCTGAAATTGGTGGTCATGGAGTGGGAGTTGAGTTCCATGAAGAGCCGTTTGTACCACACGTTGGAAAGCGTGGAACAGGTCCATTAATTGTGCCAGGTATGACGTTTACAATTGAACCGATGATTAACATGGGAAGGGCAGATGTTTGCCAGGATGAAGAGGATGGATGGACAATCTTCACTGAGGATGGAATGCCGAGTGCTCAGTGGGAATATACTATTTTAATCACAGAAGATGGAAATGAGATTTTAACTCATTAGTTGAAGAGGACGTTAAGTCCTCTTTTTTTACATCATTAAGGTAATGGATAATCAAGATTGTTGAGTTAACTAGGTGGTATCGTATTTAAATGAGTAGGAAAGTTACGGAGAAGGCTTGCATGTGATTGCTATCGGTAAAAAAATTTTATTTACCTTAATGGATGGGGTGCATCATGATTAAATCAACGTAAAGAAGAGGTAGAAAATTAAAGTTTCTACCTCTTTTTTTTATTTAATGGATAAATACTAGGCGCCATGCTATAATTTGTAGAAAGATGTAGAAACATCGTGAGGGGGAAAAACTAAATGAAAAAGTATAAGAGTGTTTTTGTGGGGATTGGAGTGGTTATTGTAACACTGATTGTGTTGAGTATGTGTACAACAAAGATTAAACCAGGGTATGTAGGTGTTGTTTATAGTTTAAATGGTGGAATTAAAGGTCAAGTATTAACGCAGGGGTTACATGTTGTTAATCCACTTTATAAAGTGACGAGCTATTCAGTGGCAACAGAACAAGGATATTTATCTGCGGATTCGAAAGAAGGATCAAGTGGAGATGATAGTTTCTTAATTCCTACTTCTGATGGAAAAACAGTTAATATTGATTTGGAGTATTCTTATCATTTTGACAGTGAGTTATTACCACAAACTTTTACCAAGTTTAAAGGTCAAGATGGAAAGGCGATTGAAGAAACATTTATGCGCGGAAAATTAAAGACGTGGGTTGGAGAAGTTTCATCAAAGTTTTCAGTAATTGATATTTATGGTGATAAACGTACAGAATTAAATGCTAATGTTTTAGAGTATGTAAAAGATAAATTTTATGAATATGGAATAGTAATTGACTCAGTCAATGTTTCCCGTATTGGATTAGATGCTCAAACAGAAGAGGCGATTCAACTAAAAATTAATAAGCAACAGGAGCTAGAAACAGCTCGTTTAGATAAAGAAAAAGCAGAAATACAGGCTGAACAAAAGTTAGTAGAAGCACAGGCTGAAGCAGATGCGAAAAAAATTGAAGCTCAAGCTGAAGCAGATGCTGAATTGATTAAAGCAGAAGCTCAATCGGAAGCTAATCGTATGATTTCAGAGTCATTAACTGAAGAGTTATTAAAATTAGAACAAATTCAAAAGTGGAGTGGAGAAGTTCCGCAAGTGCAGGGAGCCTCAACGCCAATTATTAGTTTGGATTAATATGAAAAGGAGTTGTCTTTTTTACAGATAACTCCTTTTTTTTATAAAGGTTAATAAATTTCGTGAAAACGATTTACCTTAATAAAAATCTATGATAAAATATTACTATAATTATTAATAAAATTTAGTAAAATATTTTCCGAAGGGGAGGAATCGGGTATGAAAACAACAGAAGAAATTCAATCAGTGTTAATGAATCCAGAAATTTTTGAAATCAACCGTTTAAAGGCACATAGTGATCATCGTTATTATCAAACATTAGCAGAAGCAGTGTCTAAAGGTGAGATGACGTGGCGCCACTCATTAAATGGACAATGGTTATTTAAATATAGTGAAAATGTGATGGAGCGTCCAGTTGGGTTTGAAGCGTTAAACTTTAATCTTGATGGATTTGAGCGTATTAATGTTCCAGGGCATATCCAATTACAAGGTTATGATAAACCACACTATGTGAATACTCAGTATCCTTGGGATGGGCATGAAGAATTAAAACCTCCATACATTCCAGTTAACTATAATCCAACGTCATCTTATGTGACTTACTTTGATGTGCCAAAAGAGTGGGGTGGGCAACCAGTTTGTATTTCATTTCAAGGGGTCGAGACTGCTTTTAACGTTTGGTGTAATGGAGAGTTTGTTGGATATAGTGAGGATAGCTTTACGCCAAGTGAGTTTGACTTAACAAATTTTATCAACCGTGAAGGTGAAAATAAATTAGCAGTTCAGGTTTATAAATGGTCAACAGGAAGTTGGCTTGAAGATCAAGATTTTTGGCGTTTATCAGGAATCTTCCGTGATGTTTATTTATTCACGAAACCAACGACTCATGTCGAAGACTTATTTGTGAAAACAACACTAAAAAATGACTATCAGGATGCAATGGTCAGCGTAGACTTCAGGGTAATCGGTGAAGAGGCAACGATTGTCGCACAATTAGTGGATGGAGCAGGTCAAGCTGTAGCAAGTGGAACTTGCGAAGTGGTAAATGAAACAGCACACCTTGAATTAGAAGTAGAAGGTGCTCACTTATGGAGTGCAGAACATCCGTATCTTTATCAATTGCAATTAGAAGTGAAAGTGAAAGGTGAAGTTGTTGAAGCGATTTGTCAACGTGTTGGAGTCCGCCAATTTGAAATGATTAATAAAGTGATGCACTTAAATGGAAAACGTATCGTCTTCCGTGGAGTTAATCGCCATGAATTTAGTGCGACTTATGGACGTAGTGTCACAAATGAAGAAATGGAATGGGATGTTAAATTCTTAAAAGAATATAACTTCAATTCAGTTCGTACGTCACATTATCCAAATGCGTCTTACTTCTATGAATTATGTGATGAGTACGGTCTATATTTAATTGATGAAACGAATCTTGAAACACATGGAACTTGGCAACGTATGGGGGCAGTTGAAGAAAATGACGTGACACTTCCAAACGGACGTCCTGAATTTTTAGAAATTATTTTAGATCGTGCAAAGTCAATGCTTGAACGAGATAAAAACCACCCAAGTATTTTAATTTGGTCTTGTGGAAATGAAAGTTTCGGGGGAGAAAACTTATATAAAATGTCGGAGTACTTCAGACATCGTGATGAAACGCGCTTAGTCCATTACGAAGGGGTATTCTGGGATCGTCGTTTCAATGGGACATCGGATATGGAAAGTCGTATGTATGCAAAGGTTCCAGAAATCCGTGAATACTTAGATAATAATCCTGAAAAACCATTTATTTTATGTGAATATACCCATGCAATGGGCAACTCAAATGGTGGAATGGATCGCTACATTGAATTAGAAAATGAGTATGACATGTACCAAGGTGGATTCATTTGGGATTATATAGATCAAGCATTATGGACTGAAGATCGATATGGTAAGCCATATTTAGCGTTTGGTGGAGATTTTGGTGATCAGCCAACGGATTATAACTTCTGTGTCAATGGAATTATTTATGCTAATCGTGAAGCATCGCCAAAAATGCAAGCGATTAAAGGAGCATATCAACCATTTACAATTGAAGTTAAAGACGGTGGGGCGCAAATTCAAAACAAGAACATGTTCACAAATTTAAATGAATATACTCTAAAGTGGGAAATTGTGCGTGGTGAAGAAGTCGTATCATCTGGTGAGGGATACTATGATTTAGAACCATTATCAACTGGTTTCATTGATTTAGGGATCAATGTGACTCCACATCAGGAAGAACAAGTGATAACCATCTCAATTTGTTTAAAAGAAGACACAATGTTTGCTCCATGTGGTCATGAGGTAGCATTTGGTCAGTTAATTGTGGATGCAGTTAAAGAAGAAGAGATTCGTCCTGTTAAAGCGTTCCAAATTGCAAATGGTGACGTGAATGTTGGAATTAGCGGTGAAGGATTTGAGGTCATCTTTGCTAAAAACTTAGGACGTATGGTTTCAATGAAATATGATGGGATTGAGTATATTCACCAACCAAACTTATCGTTAATGCCAAATTTCTGGCGTGCATCAACGGATAATGATCGAGGAAATCAAGCGCCGATTAGAATGGCACAGTGGAAGTTGGCTTCGATGTATGCCTTCAATGAATTTATGGAAATTAATCGTCTTGAAGAAGGATTAGAAGTTATTTTTACTTATAATTTAAATACAATGCCAGTTTCGCATGCAATTGTTAAATACTTCATTAATAGTTATGGTCAAATTCACGTGACAATGAGTTATGAAGGTGTTGAGGGATTACCAAACATGTTTAAGTTTGGAATGGATTTAGCGATTCCTTGTGAGTTCAATACGTTAACTTGGCGAGGATTTGGACCTGATGAAACGTATGCAGACCGTGAGTTTGGAGCACGCTATGGAACATTTACGAACCAAGTAGCTGACAATCTAGCGGCTTATGTGATTCCTCAAGCATGTGGAAATCATACGGGAGTACGTTATGCAACGCTAACAAACGAATCAGGAGCAGGGTTAAAAATTACAGGAGATGCTCCATTAAGTTTCTCAGCGCTTCCGTACACATCTCATGAGTTAGAAGCGGCGTTCCATCATTATGAATTGCCACCTGTTCACAAAACAGTTCTTTCAATTAATCATCAGGAAATGGGAGTTGGAGGCGATGATTCTTGGGGAGCACGCCCAGACGCAAGATTTGAATTGCCAGCCAACATGAAGTATGAATATAGCTTTGTAATTGAGTCAGTAAAATAGTTAAAATTCTTAGCACCTGAACTTTTTATAGTTTAGGTGTTTTTTTTATAGAAAGTTAATTTTTATTATTTCAACTTTATAAAGAAAGCGTTAATATTAAATCGAAGTATTCATATGAAAGGATATGATGGATGCTTAATGAGTGTTTGATTTTATGAGGAGAAAAGATTTCATCGTGATGTTTTCTGATGAGGGTTCATGCAAAAAATTAATTTATGAGTGGGGGATTAAAGTATGAAAACGACGCAAGAGATTCAGTCAGTGTTAATGAATCCAGAAATTTTTGAAATTAATCGTTTAAAAGCACATAGTGATCATCGTTATTATCAAACATTAACAGAAGCCATTTCTAAAGTACAGATGACATGGCGTCGCTCATTAAATGGAGAATGGTTATTTAATTATAGTGAAAACGTGATGGAACGTCCGGTTGGATTTGAAGCGTTAAATTTTAATTGTCAGAATTTTAATCGTATTCATGTTCCAGGCCACATTCAATTACAAGGTTATGATAAACCTCATTACGTAAATGCACAGTATCCTTGGGATGGGCACGAGGAGTTAGTCCCACCCTATATTCCGACGACATTTAATCCAACGGCTTCTTATGTCACTTACTTTGAAGTACCAAAAGAGTGGGAAGGACAAACGGTTTGTATTTCATTTCAAGGGGTTGAGACCGCCTTTAATGTCTGGTGTAATGGAGAGTTTGTTGGATATAGTGAGGATAGCTTTACACCGAGTGAATTTGATTTAACAAACTTCATCAACCGTGAAGGTGAAAATAAATTAGCAGTTCAGGTTTATAAATGGTCAACAGGAAGTTGGCTTGAAGATCAAGATTTTTGGCGTTTATCAGGAATTTTTCGTGATGTTTATTTATTCACGAAACCAACAACGCATGTGGAAGATTTATTTGTGAAAACAACACTAAAAAATGACTATCAGGATGCAACGGTAAGCGTAGACTTCAAGGTAATCGGTCAAGAGGCAACAATTGTTTCACAATTAGTAGATTCAAATGGACAGGTTGTGGCTAGTGGAGCTTGTGATGTTTTTGATGGATGTGCAAAATTAGAGTTAGATATCACTAATGCTCACTTATGGAGTGCAGAACATCCGTATCTTTATCAATTGCAATTAGAGGTAAAGGTAAAAGGTGAAGTTGTTGAAGCGATTTGTCAACGTGTCGGAATTCGTCAATTTGAAATGATTAATAAAGTGATGCATTTAAATGGGAAACGTATCGTGTTCCGAGGTGTAAATCGTCATGAATTTAGTGCAACTTACGGACGTAGTGTAACAAAAGAAGAGATGGAATGGGATGTGAAATTTTTAAAAGAGCATAATTTTAATGCAGTTCGTACCTCACATTATCCAAACGCTTCGTATTTCTATGAGTTATGTGATGAATATGGATTATATTTAATTGATGAAACGAATCTTGAAACTCATGGGACTTGGAAGTATGGTGTTCCGGTTGAAGAAAATGAGCCGGCTATTCCAAATGGGCATCCCGAGTTTTTAGAAGTCATTTTAGATCGTGCAAAGTCAATGCTTGAACGAGATAAAAACCATCCAAGTATTTTAATTTGGTCTTGTGGAAATGAAAGTTTTGGGGGAGAAAACTTATACAAAATGTCACAGTACTTCCGTGAAGCTGATGAAACCCGCCTTGTTCACTATGAAGGAGTTTTTCATGACCGCCGTTATCATAAAACATCAGATATGGAAAGTCGCATGTATACGAGAGTTCCTGAAATTCGTGAATACTTGGATAACCATCCTGAAAAACCATTTATTTTATGTGAATATACCCATGCAATGGGCAACTCAAATGGTGGAATGGACCGCTACATTGAGCTTGAGGATGAGTACGAGATGTACCAAGGTGGATTCATATGGGACTATATTGATCAAGCGTTATGGACAAAGGATCGCTACGGTAAGCCATATTTAGCGTTCGGTGGAGATTTTTCTGATCAGCCAACGGATTATAATTTCTGTATCAACGGAATTATTTATGCGAATCGTGAAGCATCACCAAAAATGCAAGCGATTAAAGGGGCATATCAACCCTTTACGGTGATTGTAAAAGAGGGTGGGGCACAGATTCAAAACAAGCATTTATTTACGAATTTAAATGAATATACACTGAAGTGGGAGGTTGAATCGGGTGAAAAATTAGTAGCATCTGGTGAGGGATACTATAACTTAGAACCATTATCAACAGGATTTATTGATTTAGGGATCGATATGACGCCACGTCAGGAGGAATTAGTGGTAACTGTTTCAATCTGTTTAAAAGAAGATAAATTATTCGCTTCATGTGGACATGAGATAGCATTTGGTCAATGCATCATAGAGGCAGTTAAAGAAGAAGCAGCTCAACCTGTAAAAGAATTTACGATTGTAGAAGGTAGTACAAATGTTGGAATTCATGGTGAAGGATTTGAAGTGCTGTTTGGTAAAATACTCGGGCGCATCGTATCGATAAAATATGATGGTGTGGAGTATATTCATCAACCAAACTTATCATTGATGCCAAGCTTCTGGCGAGCGGCGACTGATAATGATCGTGGAAGTCGAGCTCATCTTCAATCTGCACAATGGAGAACAGCAACCCTTTCTTCATTCCATGAAAAATTAGAATTTAATCGACGTGTAGACGGCTTAGAAGTAATCATTACGTATAATTTAAATACCATTCCAAGTTCTCATGCTATCGTGACCTACTTTATTAATAGTTATGGACAAATTCATGTTCACATGAGTTATAAAGGTATTGAAGGCTTACCAAATATGTTCAAATTTGGAATGGATTTAGCGATTCCATGTGAGTTTAATACATTAACATGGCGAGGATTCGGGCCAGATGAAACATATGCTGACCGTGAATTTGGGGCTAAATATGGAACTTATACAAATAAAGTTGCTGATAATGTAGCAGGATATGTGATTCCTCAAGCATGTGGAAATCACACGAGAGTACGTTATGCAACCATAACGAATGCAACTGGAGCAGGATTAAAAATTACAGGAGATGCTCCATTAAGTTTCTCAGCTTTACCTTATACATCTCATGAATTAGAAGTAGCGTTCCACCATTATGAATTACCACCTGTCCATAAAACAGTTCTTTCGATTAATGCTCAAGAAATGGGAGTTGGAGGTGATGATTCTTGGGGAGCACGCCCAGAAGCGAGATTTGAATTGCCTGGTAACGAAAATTATGAATACAGTTTTGTGATTGAGTCGGCAAAATAAACTAACAGGGGACCTTGCTGAGTGAAGGTCCTCTTTTGTTTTGAAAAAAGATCCTTTAAATTTTAAAGGATCTTTGAAACTCCTGTTAAATGATTATTGAAAATATTTCACTTATTGATGCATTTGTTGTCAAGCGCTTGTTTCGAATGTAGTAGATTTTTTTGTCTAAAAGATTATGTACGTTTTCTTTGAACTAAGGAGGAATCTCGCGAATATAGTTTATTAGATGAAACAAGCAACCAGAAACACTTCAAACATTAAAGGAGTTGTTACCTATGAGAGTGTATCAAATTAAATTTAATTCAGTTGAAGAGGTTAAAAAATTCGTTAATATTGTTGGAAAATATGGATATGAAATCGAGTTAGAGCGTGATGGTCATAAGGTTGATGCGAAATCAATCATGGGGGTTTTAAGTCTCGGATTCGAAAGACCCTTAAATTTAATTGCTTCTACAGAAAATGCAATTAGTTTACAAAAAGAAATTCAAGGTTATTTATTATAAGATTTTAAACCAATGACAAAAAAGGGGAGGTGTCATTGGTTTTTATTTTGTAAAAGATTTTGGGATAAAAAAATAGAGAGAGGTCGTAGGTGGATATCAGAGAATAGCCTATAAAATTCCGTTTAAATATTAATAATTTTTAGTTAAAAAATAAAGTTTCTAACTCATTATTCGACATTTTGAAAAGTAAATATGTAAAAATTGTAGAAAATACATTATCAATTCATTGGTTTTTTGAATAGAAACGATTCAAATTCGTTAATCTTAATAATCTTCCTAACAACAAATAAAAAAACGGTTAAATTTTAGAAAATAATATAACATTTCTATTCAATCTGTGTTACAATGAAACCGTTAACATAGTAACTGATTTAAACTTTAAATTACTAAAAAACTAAAAAAACTAGGGAATAGTTTCAAGATAGTAGGGGCAAGCATTAAAAGTTTATGTTAGTTATTGATTAAGTTAGAGGGGGATTCAAAAATGAAAAAAGTAACATCGTTATTGTTTGCAGCGACATTAGCAGCTGCAGGTTTAGTTGGATGTAGTAGTGGAAATGAAACAAAATCTGAAACGCCAACGGATTCATCAAGCAATACTGAAGTAAAACCTGAAACGACAACAGACTCAACATCTGGAGATAAAGTAGAAATTAAGTTATGGTTAGATTATGATAATTATGCAGAAGCATTAGAAGAAGCAATCGAAGCAAAATACTCTAATATTGATATTGTTTGGGAACACGTAGAATCAACTCAATCTAGAACTAAGTTAGAGTTAGATGGACCGGCAGGAGTTGGACCAGATATTTTCTTACAGCCACATGATACAATGGCACAATCGATTCAAGGAAATATTTTATTACCACTTGGATCATCTTTAAGTGAGAATGTAAAATCACGTTTTATTGAGAGCGCTGTTGAAACGGCAAAATCAGGAGATCAATATTATGGTGTTCCAATTTCAACTGAATCAATTGCTTTATTCTACAATAAAACATTATTAGAAGAAAATGGATTTGATGTTGCGACAACGTTTGAAGAAGTAAAAGCACAAGGAGATGTGTTTAATAATGCGGCTGAAAATAAATTCATCATGCGTTTTGAAGCGGGGAACGCCTATACGATGCAATTTTTCTTAACAGCAAACGGTTACCAATTATTTGGAGCGGATCATACTGACCCAAATGCAATTAATTTCGATTCTGAAGAGGCAATTGCTGGATTAGAATATTTCAAATCTATGCAAGAATATTTACCAGTCCCTTATGCTGACTTAACAACTGATACCGTTGAAGTTGAGTTCGGTAAAGGAACTGTGCCATACGTTATCGTTGGTCCATGGGCTATTTCTGAAATTAAAAACACAGCAGACTTTGAATGGGGAATTACAACCATTCCAACGATTAATGGGGTTCAACCATTAACATTCTCTGGGAATATCATTGCATCTATTAGTGCTTACACACAACATCCTGATGAAGCACGTCAAGTATTAGAATACATGATTTCTGATGAAGGATTAGAAATTCTTTATAAAGTTCGTGGAGCAATTCCAGCCTTACAAGATCCAACTGTTATTGATGGACTTTCTGATGATGCTTATGTAATGGGAGTTCTTGAACAAGCTCAATTCTCTGAACCGATGCCAAGTATTCCTGAAATGGCAAGTTTCTGGGCACCTGCTGAAACAATGTATCGTTCAGTTTGGGAAGGGTTAGCGACTCCACAAGAAGCGGCTACAAAAGCCATGTCAGATTACGAACAAGCATTATTGTTAGTACAATAATTTAATTTTGAAAGAAGTTATCTAGTTTGGGATAGCTTCTTTTTTTTAGATAAATAATAAGCTAAAATACTGTATTGATGTAAACTAAATATTTAGGATGTCTTGATTATTAAAGGAAAACAATAGATGCGATGATGAAAATAAGGAGTTTAGTTATGAAAGTTGGCGTTATTTCAGATACTCATAATGTTTTAAGAGAAGAGGTGTTAGATTATTTAAAAGACTGTGATTATATTATTCATGCAGGTGATGTCTGTCAGGTAGAGATTATGGAACGTTTAAATCAGATTGCTAAAACGTTCGTGGTAGCAGGAAATAATGATAAAGCACTCGATCTTCCAAAAGATTTAGAAATTGAGTTGGGTGAAATCTTAATTTATGTTGTACACGATAAATTAGATATTCCTAAAAATATGAATCATGTTAATCTTATTATTTATGGTCACTCACATAAGTATGAGTATGAGGAACGTGAGGGGATTAAGTATTTAAATCCCGGTGGTTGTGGACGTCGGCGATTTTCATTACCATTAACCATGGCAATCCTTCATCTAAATGATGATCATATCAAAATTGAAAAAATTGACTTACAATATTAAAAGGAGCATGTCATTAAAGAATGCTCCTTTTTTGTGTTTATGGAATCAGATGAATCCAACCATAAGAATCAGGTATTAATCCCCACTGAATTTTTGTAAGAGTTTCATAAAGTTTATGAGTGAGAGGACCGGTTTCAAAACCATTAATGATAATTTCATCTCCCTTATAATAAAGTTCTCCAATGGGTGAAATAACGGCAGCAGTTCCTGTACCGAACGCTTCAGTTAAGGTTCCATTATGGCCTGCGTCCATTAATTCTTCAATACTTAAAAGTCGCTCTTCTACCGTGATGCCCCAGTCTTTTAGAAGATGGATAATCGAATTACGAGTGACCCCAGGCAAAATAGAACCGTGAAGAGGGGCTGTAATTACCTTGTTATCAATCACGAACATGGCATTCATTGTTCCCACTTCTTCAATATATCGACGATGAATCCCATCTAACCATAATACCTGTGTATAACCGTGCTCTTTCGCTTTTCTCTCGGCGACGATGCTTGAGGCGTAATTTCCACCGCATTTTGTGAATCCCGTTCCCCCGATGACAGCTCGAACATATTCATCTTCAACCCAAATTTTAACAGGGTTCACGCCTTCAGGATAATAGGAGCTGACTGGTGATAAAATGATGATGAATTTGTATTGTTTTGATGGATGAACGCCAACTCCCGCTTCGGTTGCAAACATAAAGGGGCGGATGTATAGAGAGTGTTCAAACTCATCTGGAATCCAATCCTGTTCGTATTTGACGAGTGTTTCAATCGCTTTAATGAATAAATCCTCAGGAACTTCAGGCATACAAAGTCGCGCATTGGATTGATTTAAGCGATGAGCATTTAGTTCAGGTCTAAATAAAGCAATTTGACCATCTTGTAATTTATAGGCTTTTAACCCTTCAAATGTTTCTTGAGCATAGTGAAACACCATGCAAGCCGGGTCGAGTTCAATCGGTCCGTAAGGAATAATTTTAGCATCGTGCCAACCGATTCCTTCTGTATAATCCATTGTAAACATATGATCGGTAAAATATTGTCCAAACCCAAGAGGTTCACCACTCGGTTTTTTCTTGAGATGATTTGAACGTTCAATTTTAATATCCATTATGATTCCTCCTTATGCACAAAAAGAGACTATGCAAGTCTCTCATCTGATTTGACCTTTGATTCAATCCCTTTGTACATGAACACTAGGTCGTTGTAGTGAAATTTATTTTTGTGGTAAAACTGTGCGGCATCTACGTTATTAGTCATCAAGGTAATACCAGCTAGATTTCTTTCTTTCACATACTTCTCCATAAATCGAATCAAGTGTGTTCCATATCCACGATGTTGAAGATCCGGTGAGATATAAAACTCATTTATATTCAATTCATCGTGACGCCACCATGTGCGTTCATGACAAAGTGAAACTCCAACAATTTCTCCATCGTCTTCAAGTAAAAAACCAACAAAGCGTGGCATTTGAGTGAGTTCTTCAATATAGGTTTTAGCTTTTTCAGTAGACCAGCGACAATCCCAAGTCGTTGTATTATAAACTTCAATTAAAAGGTGGGCACAAGCTGCTAGATGTTCGGGCTCGTAGTAGATAATCCTCATTCATTTCACTCCTCTTTCAAGTCTTATACTTCTAACATATGAAGGAGTAGGGGAGTTTATTAAAAACTTCGAAAAAAAGTGATTCATGAGTTTTATCGTAATTGAGGAGAAGATAGCCTATTAGCAGTAAGGAGTTATAAGTTAACTTTTTAAGTAATAGGATGAAATCATTTATTTGGTTAGTTCTTGTACAAAATAATAAAAGAGGTGACTTCTAATGAGCCACCTCTTTTATTATTTTGTAAATGTGAAGGTTGTTTCTTGAGTATAAATTTCGCCTGGTTTTAAAACTTGTGATTCGAAATCAAATGGAACTAAATGTGTTTCAAAACAAGCCCCTAAATGATTTTCTCCCATACGACCATTTTCAAATGTTAAATCTGGTGTTAGGAAATTTCCGGCATAAAATTGCATAGAAGGTGAGGTTGTTGAAACTTTTAAGGTGCGATTTGAATCTAAATGTTTAAAGACAACGGCATGGTCAATATCGCTTAGAAGATATAAGTGATCATATCCTGATGTGTGTTCAAATAAGGGTAACACTTCTTTAGACTTATGATTAACAATCGTTGGTTGATTGAAATCAAATAATGTTCCTTTAACCGGTACTAATTGTGTTGTAAATGATAAGTTTTCATCCACCTCAGCAACATAATCAGCTTTAATTTGTAACTCATGATTATAAATGTTTTCTTTTAAGTTACCTGATAAGTTGAAGTATGCATGTTGTGTTAAGTTTACAATGGTATCTTGATCGGTTGTGGCTTCATAAGTGACTTTAAAGTTGTTTTTGTCAAGAAGGTAGCATACTTTAACTGATAAGTTTCCAGGGAATCCATTTTCTTGATGTGGTAGTGTCGTTGTTAAGGCATAACCTGATGGAATTTCTATCACGTCAAAGTTAGCATAAGTTAAACACTGTGCACCACCATGTAAATTATTAGGTCCATTGTTAAGATCAACGTTAATCGTCTGGCCATTTAATTCGAAGATTCCGTTTTTAATACGATTTGAGGTACGTCCGATAATCGTATTTAAGTAACATCCGTTATCAAAGTAAGATTCAATATTCTCGTAAGCAAGTACTAAGTTTTCACTGTAGTCATCACTTGCAAGAGCAATTTTAGTGATTGCCCCTCCAAGATTTAAAAAACGAACTTCTAACTCTTCATTTTTCATGCTATATTCAACCACATTGATGCCATTGAATATACCTTTTTCAACTGTTTTGTATTCCATTTTTATCCCCCTTAATCATTCATTATAAACTACTTGAACGTCGAATAAGACGAGTCGGAATCGTTACTTTTTTTGCAATTTCACGATCATTGGCAATGCGTTCAATAATTAAGTCAATCGCTGTATCCCCCATGTGTTTTGTATTCATATCAATGGTTGTTAATGATGGAATCGTATACTGTGCTAGTGAGATATTATCATAACTAATAATTGAGACAACATCTGGTACTTTAATGTTATTTTCATTTAATGCTTTTAAGCATCCAATGGCCATCGCATCTGATGCCACGATATAAGCATCAAGAAGATGATCTTTTTTGATAATCTCAGACATGATTTCATACCCTGAATCAGCTGTAAAAGCTCCAAGATAAACATGGCTTTGATTAAATCGTTTCATTTTTGTCATTTCATCAATATAAGTAGTTAAACGCATATCAAGAAGTTCTTGTCCATCTAATGTTTTTTCAATTCCACAGATAAATCCGATTGAATTTAATTTTAAATCTACTAAATATTTAATAATATCTTTTGTTGCTTCTGTTAAATCTGCCATCACGACATCGATATTATAGTGTTTTGAATAGCAGTCAACTAAAACAAGATGGGGATTGATTTCATACAGTTTATCAATCTCATCATGACTGTATTTTCCGAGGGCAATTAATCCATCTAAATTCATGGCAGCAATATCTTCAAATGATTTCATTGGAAGATAGATTTTTTCTAATTTTATATTTTGAACCTGACATTGGTTTTCGATAGCTAATCGAATTGACATATAATACGGATCTGTAATTTCTTCTGCTACTGAATACCAGTAAACTAATCCAATTGTTAATCCGGATGTCTTTTTTGTTGTTTTGTTACGACGACTAAGTGGAACATAATTCAATTTTTCAGCAGTTGCCATAATTTTTAAACGAGTATCATCTGATACATTAAAGTTTTTATCTTGATTTAAAACTCGAGAAATGGTTGTAATAGAAAAACCAGTTAAGTCAGCAATATCTTTAATTTTTGCCATAAGGCGCCTCCTTTCTATGAATAATGAATATTTTTATCACTATTTTCACTATTATTTTATCATCATCTTTCATAAAATAAAACAGAATAGCCGAAACATTTCAAAAAAAATGTAAGGGTTTTAACAAAATACTATTGATTTTTTTAGTAAAAAAGTATAAAATTTTAGTACAGAAAGAAATCGTCAAGTAAAAGAACGAATAAAGGAATAGAAAAATTAAAAAAAGAGAGGGAAATGAAATGATGGTTGAAAATATGAAAGAAGCATTTGAAAAAGTATTCGGTGAGGGGAAAGAAACCAAAATGTTTTTCTCTCCAGGACGTGTTAATTTAATTGGGGAGCATATTGATTACAATGGGGGATGTGTATTTCCATGTGCAATTACTTATGGGACTTATGCAGTTGTATCAGAGCGTGAAGATAAAAAAGTTCGTTTATATTCAGGAAACTTTGAAGAACGCGGCATGATTGAATTTGAATTAACAAATTTAGCTCATACAGAAGATGAAAACTGGAGTGCTTATGTTAAAGGGGTTATGGTCCAATTTTTAGAAGCAGGATATGAAATTGCGAATGGATTCGATGCCTACGTCTTTGGAACAATTCCAAATGGATCAGGATTATCGTCTTCAGCATCACTGGAATTATTAGTGTCACAAATTTTAAAAGAATTAAATGGTTATGATATCACAATGGTTGATATGGTGAAGTTATCACAAAAGGCTGAAAACGAATATGTAGGTGTTAATTGTGGAATTATGGATCAATTTGCGATTGGGATGGGGAAAAAGGACTCAGCTATTAAATTAAATACAAATGATTTATCATATGAGTATGCAGAAGCTAATTTAGGGAATCATTCTATTTTAATTATGAATACAAATAAAAAACGTGAATTAGCGGATTCAAAATATAATGAGCGTCGAGGAGAGTGTGAGGCGGCATTAGAATTATTAAAAACAAAAGTAGATATTAATTTCTTATGTGATTTAAGTGTTGCTGAGTTTGATAATGTCTCAAGGGTATTAAATAAAGATATTTTATATCGCCGTGCAAAGCATGCTGTAACGGAAAATGAACGTGTTAAATTAGCCATTGATGCATTAGGAAGTGGGGACTTAAGACGTTTTGGAAAATTATTAAATGCTTCACATAAATCATTACGTGATGATTATGAAGTAACAGGGACGGAATTAGATACAATTGTTGAACTAGCTTGGGCACAAGAAGGTGTGCTAGGAGCTCGTATGACGGGAGCAGGATTTGGTGGATGTGCGATTGCGTTAGTTAAAAATGAAACATTAGAGACAGTTAAACAAGCAATCGCAAAAGGATATAAAGAAGCCATTGGCTATGATGCAGATTTATATGTTGCCACAATTGGAGATGGAACAAAAACTTTAGTTTAAGGGGAGAAAAGGCATGAATATCAATTATGAAATTAATCGTCTCATCAGTTTTGCATTAACTCATCACATGATCGAAGAAGCTGATGTCTTATATACTGCAAATAAAATCATCGATATTTTAAGATTGCCTGCATTTGAATATGAAGAAGTTCAATTAGAATCGATGGAAAATCCAAGTGAAATTTTAGAAGCTATTTTAGATTATGCTGCTTCAACTGGTGTACTAGAATGTGACAGCATCGATCATCGTGATTTATTAGATACTAAAATCATGGACTGTTTAATGCCACGTCCATCTGAAGTGATTAAAACATTTAATGGACTTCATGCTAATAATCCTAAAGTTGCGACAAGTTATTATTATAATTTAAGTAAGGCTTCGAATTATATTCGAGTAAGCCGTGTTGAAAAAAATTTAAGTTGGAAATCATCAACTAAATATGGTGATTTAGATATTACGATTAATTTATCAAAGCCTGAGAAAGATCCAAAGGCGATTGCGATGGCGAAAAGTCTACCAAGCTCAAATTACCCAAAATGTTTACTATGTAAAGAAAATGTTGGGTATGCTGGGACATTAAATCATCCAGCACGTCAAAACCATCGTATTATTCCTTTAACGTTAACAAATGAAGAATGGTTCTTGCAATATTCTCCGTATGTTTACTATAATGAGCACTGTATCATTTTAAAAGGTGCGCATGAGCCCATGAAAATTTCAGCCAAAACATTTGAACGCTTATTACAATTTGTAGAACAATTTAAACATTACTTCATTGGATCAAATGCAGACTTACCGATTGTCGGGGGATCTATTTTAACACATGATCATTTCCAAGGTGGAGCTTATGAATTTGCAATGGAGAAAGCACCGATGTTAAAAACGTTAAATGTTTTAAATTTTGCAGATGTTGAAGTTGGTTTTGTGAATTGGCCACTTAGTGTGTTACGTTTAAAATCAACGGATCGTCATCGTTTAGTAGAACTTGGGGATATTATGTTAAAGCATTGGCGTGGGTATAGCGATGAATCATTAGGAATTTTAGCTTATACAGATGAAACACCTCATAATACGATTACACCAATCGCTCGTTTTAAAGAAGGAAAATATGAGTTAGATTTAGTGTTACGTAATAATCGTACATCTGAAGATCATCCTGATGGAATCTATCATCCTCATGCTCACTTACATCATTTGAAAAAAGAAAACATTGGGTTAATTGAGGTTATGGGATTAGCTGTTTTACCAGGACGTTTAAAAGATGAATTAGAGGTAGTAAAAGAAGCCCTTATTTTACGAGATGCAGATGTCTTAATAAATGCTAAGTTAGAAAAACATGTGCCATGGCTTGAGGAAATGCTAAGACGTTATGAAGCGGTGGAAGTTTGCAAAGCCATGTCAATTATTGAAGCAGAAGTAGGTTCTAAATTTGTAGAGATTTTAGAATGTTGTGGCGTTTATAAACTAGATGAAGAAGGATTAGCGGGGATACAACGCTTTATTAACTCAATTAATCGTTCATTTTAAGGAGGAAGTTAAATGAAAGTTTTAGTAACAGGTGGAGCTGGCTATATTGGTTCTCATGCCGTTTATGCATTAATTGAACAAGGGCATGACGTCGTAGTCGTTGATAATTTAGTGACTGGGCATCGTGGGGATGTTCATCCGGAGGCGACTTTCTATCATGGAAGTATTGCAGATTATCGTTTTATGACAGAGGTCTTACGCAAAGAATTGGTAGATGGAGTCATCCACTTTGCGGCTTACTCTTTAGTCGGGGAAAGTATGACAAATCCATTTAAATATTATGATAATAACATGAGTGGAACAAATGTTTTATTAAAAGCAATGGAAGACTGTGGGGTAAAAAATATTGTCTTCTCATCTACTGCTGCCACATACGGAGAAGCACAAAATATTCCAATCCTAGAAACAGATCCAACAAACCCGACAAATGTTTATGGAGAAACAAAATTAGCAATGGAACGTATGATTAACTGGTACCATAAAGCTCATGATACAAATTATGTTTCATTACGTTATTTCAATGTAGCGGGAGCACATGAATCAGGATTAATTGGGGAGAAACATGATCCTGAAACGCATTTAATTCCAATTATTTTACAAGTTGCATCAGGACGCCGCGAAGCGATTAATGTTTTTGGTGATGATTATGAAACAGCAGATGGGACTTGTATCCGTGACTACATTCACGTTTGCGATTTAGCAGAGGCTCATATTTTAGCGATGCAATATCTTGTAAACGGTGGAGAAAGTACAATTTGTAACTTAGGAAATGGGGAAGGATTCAGCGTGCTTGAAATGATTGAAGCAGCACGTGAAGTGACGAACCACCCAATTCCAGCGATTATTTCACCACGTCGTGCAGGTGATCCGGCAAAGTTAATTGCTTCTAGTCAAAAAGCAAAAGAAATTCTAGGTTGGATGCCAAAGCATCCGGCAGTTAAAGATATGATCGCAAGTGCGTGGGCGGTTGAACAAAAACGAATAGTAAAATAACAGCGAAAAACGATAGCAGGTGCTATCGTTTTTTTACTTAAATTGAGATAAAGGGGAAGAAAAATTGACAAAAAATGATAAAATAAAACCTATAAAAAGACTATATAGACAATAAGTGTCCATGTTCTATGGTATAATAGGAAAGAAATGGTGAAGTTATGTTACAAGGGAAAGATTTAAAGTTTAATCGGATTTTATCCATTTATCAACGCCTAATAGAAGGGCGAGTTTTAAATAAACAACAATTAGCTCTAGAATTTGGTGTTAGTGAAAAATCCATTCAACGCGATATTGAACATTTAAACATTTATCTAGGGGAACAAACGGAGCGAGCTGACTTAATGATTAAGTATAGTCGGAAGCAAGGTGGATATATTTTAGAAAATGCTGAACAATATCATTTACGCCGAGAGGATATTTTTGCAATCATCAAAGTTATGTTGGGGACGCGGGCGTTTAATCAAAAAGAAATGAATGATTTGATTAACATGTTGTTAAAACAGATGGATCAATCTAATCAAAAGATGATTAAGGAATTGATTGGGAACGAACTTTTAAATTATGTTCCATTGCAGCATAATGAAGAACTATTAACAAAGGTCTGGGAATTTAGCGAGATTATTCAAAGAAGACAGGTTATTGAGATGTCTTATACACGCGAAGATTTTATTACAATTAAGCGTTATCTACAGCCAGTTGGCATTATTTTTTCTGAGTATTATTTTTATTTAATTGCTTATATGGAAGAATTGAAGCCGAATGCTTTAGATTACAATCACGTTAAAGATGATCATTTACGTATTTTTAGAATTGATCGCTTTAATGATTATAAAGTAATCAATCGAAATTTCTACGTCCCTTATTCAAATCGCTTTGAAGAGGGAGAGTTTAGAAAAAGAATTCAGTTTATGTATTTGGGAGAACTTTTACGTGTAAAATTTGAATTTTATGGCCCTCGAATTGAACCAGTCCTTGACCGTCTTCCAACAGCCACTATTATCGAACAAGATTTTAATAAATTTGTTGTTGAAGCAGAGGTCTATGGTAGAGGGATTGACATGTGGTTAAGGAGTCAGGGGAGTGCAGTTAAAGTACTATCACCTAGTAGTTTAGTTGATGAGATGAAAAAAGAAGCACAACGAGTTTTAGAGTTGTATTTAGAGTAAAAAATTTTTGAATTGAGAAGATTAGAGAGAATTTTGGGTAATGTCTTGATTCGAATCGTGAATTTTTTGATTTGGTTCAAGTGTTTGACTTGGTTTTCGCCAAGTGGAGAGCCAGGATAAGTGGGGACTTATATTTGAGTAATGAATTAACATAAAAAGATAACTTCTATGGGGGAAGTTATCTTTTTTTATTTAAGAATAATAAAGTGAAGAATATGACTTTTTTTTATGGAGTCATTTTTACCTAAATAAGCACAGTTCATCAAAAGAACACACAAACTTTGTTGTAAACGTATTCATGGTGTGGTAAATTTAATAGTGTAAATAACACTACTCTTTTTCAGGGTGAAAAATGTTAGTTTAATGTCTTTATCGGGGGGATAATGAGATTTAATATTTTAATTAAATTCTTGGCAAGGAATTATATAATTCTGAAAAAATGAGGTTTAGTTAAAGAGTAGAGGACTTTAACATGGAGTGTTATTATACGAAAGGAATGTATTAAGAAACCTTTGTTGATATTTTTTCTTCTACTCGTTAGCAGAGAAAGTATTTAAGCCGTTTGTTTTGTTACACTATGTTTTAAAAAGCGAGCCCATTTGGCTCGCTTTTTAAATTTTAATTAACGTAAGATGGAACTTTTTCCTCAGGAAATTCATCTAAGTCTGAAAAGTCGTAACCGCGAAGTAAGTTTAGATGTGAGAATAATTGAAATAGATACAAATCGGTAATAAGTTGATCGTTGGAATGCTTTTGCCCTTTATCTTTTAATTCAATGGTTGTATAAATTTCATCACGATTAATGACCTCAATAAAGGCATTTAATTGAATAGAGGGTGACGGGAAAGAACTAAAAATATGCAGTATTCTTTTTATTTCAGCGATTGTTTGGTCAGCATTTAAATGTTTTAAAGTGATTAAAGTGTTGTCGGATAACGGTTTTTGATATTCTATCTCATAGATTAAACGGCCTAACTCATGTACAACATAAAAAAGATAATAAATATCAGTTTCTTCACCTGAGAAATCAATGGAACCTTGTTTGCGTTCATAAATAACTTGATATGTTTTAGCCAAACGTATTCCCCCTCTCTTGCGAGACTTTATACTATTATCATATTCAAAGATAACGGGGGATTTGACAAAATTCGAAAAAAGAAAATCTAACATAAGATAGTAATTTAATGATTAAATTACGTACAGAATAATATCTGAAGATTTTCAAGATTTAGACGTGTAATCATGGTATAATAGTAGGAAACGTTTTCTTTAAAGGAGTGCTTAAGGATGAGTTTAATTTTATCAATTGATCAAGGGACAACGAGTACCCGAGCAATTGTTTTTAATAAAAAAGGCGAAGTAATTGAAAAGGCACAGCGTGAAATTACGTGCTTATATCCCTCATCAGGATGGGTTGAACAAGATGCAAATGAAATTTGGGTTTCAACGATGTCAGTAATTAGTTCCGTGTTATTATCGGGGAAAGTAGATGTGAGTCAAATCAAAGGAATTGGAATTACAAATCAACGTGAAACGACCATCATGTGGGATAAAGTCACAGGAAAACCACTTTATCATGCGATTGTTTGGCAGTCACGTCAAACGGATGCTATTTGCGAAAAGTGGAAAGAAAAAGGTTATGAACAAATGGTAAAAGAAAAAACAGGATTGCTCATTAATTCTTATTTCTCAGCCTCAAAAATTAGATGGATGCTTGATCATATCGAAGGAATTGAAGAAAAAATTGCACGTCATGAAGTGTTATTTGGAACCGTTGATAGCTATTTAGTTTGGAAGTTATCAGGAGGAAATGCCCATATTACAGATGTCACAAACGCTTCGCGTACGTTATTATTCAATATTTATACTGGAACATGGGATGATGACTTACTTGAGGCATTTGGTATCCCAAAATCCATTTTGCCAGAAGTTAGACAAACGTCTGAAATCTATACTTACACCCTTCCTCATATAACAGGACGTCCTTTGCCAATTGCAGCTGTTTGTGGGGATCAACAAGCTGCTTTATTTGGACAAATGTGTTTTCAAAAAGGTCAGGTTAAAAATACGTATGGAACAGGGTGTTTTGTTTTAATGAATACGGGTCATCAACCGATTGAGTCAAGTCATGGATTATTAACGACAATCGCTTGGAAACTTAATAATCAAACATATTATGCATTAGAAGGAAGTGTGTTTGTGGGAGGAAGTGCGATTCAGTGGTTGCGAGATGGTCTACGTATGTTTAAGGATGCAAAAGATTCGGAAACTTATGCTCAACGTGTCGGTGATTGTGGTGGTGTTTATGTGGTGCCAGCTTTTGTTGGTCTTGGAACACCGTATTGGGATAGTGAAGTTCGTGGCGGTGTGTTTGGATTAACACGCGGTACATCAAAAGAGCATTTTATTCGTGCCACACTTGAAGCGATTGCTTATCAAAGTAAGGATGTAATCATGGCCATGAAAGAAGATTTGAATGATGAAATTTTAGATTTAAAAGCGGATGGTGGTGCAACGTTAAATCAATTTTTAATGCAATTTCAAAGTGATATTTTAGGAGTTGAAGTTAGTGTTCCAAAAGTAACGGAAACAACTGCGTTAGGGGCTGCTTATTTAGCGGGACTTGCAACAGGTGTTTACGAGAATCTTGAAGAAATTGCAAGTTATGCCTCTGCACCAAAGCGCTATGATCCAAAATTATCTAAAGAAGATCGAGATGAACTTTATAGTGGTTGGCAAAAAGCGATTGAAGCAGTTAAACTCTTTAAATAAGTTTAAGAAGACGAATAATTGAGAAGACTTAGGAATGAGTCTGACGTTATTCGTCTTTTTTTGTTCATGAGGGATGGTATTAATTAAGAATGGAAGGTGATAAAATGGTCGATATTTTAATTATTGGATGTGGGATTGTTGGATCTTTAATGGCATATGAGTTATCAAAATATGATGTTAAAGTGGTGGTTGTTGATAAAGAAAATGATATTGCAAATGAAAGTACGATGGCTAATAGTGCGATTATTCATGCTGGATTTGATCCTATTCCTAACACATTAAAGGCTAAGTTGAATTTACTTGGAAAAGATTTATATGAACCGTTATGTAAAAGTTTAAAGGTTGGATATAAAAAGGTAGGTTCTTTAACAGTAGCAACGAGCGAAGAAGAAGTTAAAAAGCTTGAAATACTTGAATCGCGTGCCAAGGAAAATAAGGTGAAGGTCCGTTTAATCTCAGGTGACGAGGTTCGAGTTCTAGAGCCCCAATTATCTACCAATATTGTGAAGGGGTTAGTGTGTGAGGAGACGGCGATTGTTTATCCATGGGAAGTGGCAATTGCTGCGATGGAAGTTGCCTTAAATAATGGAGTAGAACTTCAGTTAAATACGGAAGTTTTGGCAATCCATAAGGGTGATAACTATGAGGTTCAAACGAGTAATGGCATGATTCGAGCGAAGATGGTGATTAATGCAGCGGGATTGTTTGGCTGTGAGGTTGGACGAATGATTAACCCTGAGTTCGAGTTTGAAATTCAACCACGTCGTGGAACTTATTTTGTTTTAGATAAAGATTTTAATGCTATCTCGCGTGTTATTTATCCAACGCCAACTGAGCGTGGGAAAGGTGTCTTAATCGTACCAACGACTCATGGAAATACGTTGCTTGGTCCTGATTCAGAGATAGTGGATGATAAAGAGAATGTGGCAACAACGGTGGAGGCATACGATTATATTAAGGATCAGTTATCACGTATCTTACCACAGTTTCCCGCGACTCATGTGATGAGATCTTTTACAGGGTTACGCGCAAGTGGTAGTAGTGGTGATTTTTATATTCAACCCGATTCACGTTATGAAACGTTTGTGCATGTAATTGGAATTGAATCTCCTGGTTTATCAGCAGCTCCTGCGATTTCTAAATATGTTCTAGATTTTATTCGCCCCCATATTGAACTCAATGAAAAAGAATGGGATTCATCAAGACGTCCCTATGTGAATTTAAAGGCGTTAACTCGAGAGGAGAAGAATGCACTAATTCAAAAGAATCCTGCTTATGGACGAATGGTTTGTCGATGTGAGCAAATTACGGAAGGTGAAATCATAGATTCGATTCGACGTCATGCAGGGGCCACGACTGTTAAAGGTGTCAAAAAACGTTGCCGTCCTGGAATGGGAAAATGTCAGGGAAGTTTTTGCGAACCGTATGTCTTACAAATTTTAGCACGGGAGTTGAATCAGTGTGTGGATGAAGTGAATTACGATGAAGTCGGTACGAATATATTAGTTGAAGAAAAGTAAGTGAGGTGAAATAGATGTTACAATATGAGGTCGTTATTATTGGTGGCGGATCGGCTGGAATGGGTGCCGCGATTGGTGCTTGTGAAGGTGGTGCTAAAAAGGTCTTAATAATTGAACGAGATAGAGAACTTGGCGGTATTTTGCAACAGTGTATTCATAATGGATTTGGTTTGCATAAGTTTAAAGAAGAGTTAACGGGGCCACAGTATGCGAATCGTTATATCGAAAAGTTGAAGCAGTATCCGGTTGAAATTATGTTAAATACGATGGTAACGAATTTAACGAATGAGAAAATCATCACAATTTTGAACGAGCAAGGGGAGCAAGATATCAAGGCATCAGCCGTTGTTTTGGCGATGGGATGTCGTGAAAATAATCGCCAAGCTCTAAGTATTCCAGGAACTCGTCCCGTGGGTATTTTGACCGCTGGAACAGCCCAACGTTATTTAAATTTGGATGGTTATTTGGTTGGAAAGAAAGTTTTTATTGTTGGATCGGGAGATATTGGTTTGATTATGGCACGTCGAATGGCACTTGAAGGGGCAGAAGTTTTAGGGGTAGCTGAAATCATGCCATATTCAAATGGATTGACACGAAATATTGTGCAGTGCTTAGAGGATTTTAATATCCCACTCTTTTTATCTCATACCGTGACAGATATTAAAGGAAATCGACGTGTCGAGGGGGTGACGATTTCTGAGGTCGATGCTGATCGTCAACCGATTCTAGGTACTGAAAAACAGTTTGAGGTTGATGCAATTTTATTCTCAGTTGGTTTGATTCCGGACAATGGGTTAAGTAAAAAAGCAGGGGTCATCTTTAATCCCGCTACAAAGGGAGCTTGTGTTTTTGAAAATTTAGAGACGACGGTCAGCGGAATTTTTGCTTGTGGGAATGTGTTGCATGTTCATGATTTAGTTGATTTTGTATCGGATGAGGCAGAGCGTGCAGGATATTATGCTGCTTTATATGCGCTTGGTCATTTAGGTCATGATGATGGGGTGTTAGAAGTCAAGGCAGGAGAAGGAATCAAATATGCGCTACCTCAAAAAATTAGACCAAAAGAACTTGAGGCTTCACTTGAGTTAATGTACCGTGTGACAAAAAAGTATCAGCAAGCAATTGTTAATGTTGTTCAGGATGGAAAAATCGTTCATCAGTTGAAACGTCATGTATTGTTACCGGCAGAAATGGAAAAAATTAAAATTCCAACTGAAGTGTTAAATTCATCAGGTAAGGATTTAACGATTGAAGTCAAATGTCTATATAACTCCTGATAAGTTTTGTGTCGTTGAAAACTTTTAACGGGACTATCGTTATACCTCAGTATCAAAAGGGCTTAGATACTAAGCTAGATTATAAAAATATAAATTATATTTCAGTTTCTATTTAGGAGGAGCGTTACATGAGTCAAGCGTTAACGTGTATTGTTTGCCCAGTTGGATGTTCACTAAACATTGATGAAGAAGGG
The DNA here is from genome assembly GCF_000191865.1 of Turicibacter sp. HGF1. Classification (NCBI taxonomy): domain Bacteria; kingdom Bacillati; phylum Bacillota; class Erysipelotrichia; order Erysipelotrichales; family Turicibacteraceae; genus Turicibacter; species Turicibacter sp. HGF1. The sequence continues at coordinate 39,605 of NZ_AEXQ01000077.1, read as the reverse complement.
CATGTGAGTGGAAACCATTGCAAAAGAGGGCTAGCGTTTGCAAAGTCTGAAACAACGAATCCAACGCGCGTTGTGACAACGACGATTGCTATTGAAGGGGCGATTTATCGTCGCTTACCAGTTGTAAGTAGTCAGCCAGTCCCAAAATCTAAAATGATGGAGTTTGTTAAAGCAGTTCAATTAATAAAGGTAGAGGCGCCAGTAAGTTGTGGCGATGTGATTTTATCCGATGTGCTAGGGCTTGGAATTGATGTGATTGCTTCACGAACGCTCAAGAGGTGTCAGGATGTTAAATAAAAAAGTGAGTGTGGTGATAGATCGCCCACTTGGCTCAAGGCATCCGAAGCACGGGTTTTATTATCCGATTAATTATGGGTATATTCCTAATACGATTGGGGGAGATGGTGAGGAGATTGATGCCTATGTTATTGGAGAGTTTGAACCGCTCGAGACGTTTTGCGGGTATGTGGTTGCGATTATTCATCGTGAAGATGATGTGGAGGAGAAGTTAGTGGTATGCCGCGAGGTATCAAAATACAGCCAGTCTCAAATTGAGGCATTAGTTGAGTTTTGTGAACGATTTTTTAAGTCGAAGGTATTAATGGGGGATTTAGATGACAGGGGTGAAGATTCAAAGGTTAAGTGATTTAGGAAGTAATCGCATTAAAGAGGCAGCTCAGTTTACTGTGCATCAGTTTCGTGAGATGTTTCTTTCAATTAGTGAGGATGAGGAGGCATTTATTTTATTGTTTATGAAGGCGATGGTCGTTGAACAATGTTTTGTTGCCATCGCAGAGGATAAGGTAGTTGGAATAGTTGGGGTTTCGACGCCTGTTAGAGGGGCTTTTGAGGTTAGTTTAAAGGAGGTACAAGGCTGTTTAGGTTTTTTTAAAGGATTAAAATTTTATTTTAATCTTGTAAATTCTGGACTGACATTAAAGCCTTATCAAATTTATATTAATACGTTAGCAGTTGATGAAGCGTATCGCCGTCTTGGAATTGGAACATTATTGCTTGAAGAATGTATGTTAAAATCATGTGGACATGAATATTTGTTAGATGTGATTGATGTGAATACAGGAGCGCTTAAGTTATATGAATCGTTAGGTTTTAAGGTTCTGAAACGTAAAAAACAGATGTTTGCGAAGCAGGCAGGCTTTAATGAGTGTATTTATATGAGTAAGCGATTAAGATAAAAAAGTAAAAGAATAGGTGAAAAGGAGTGGGTGAAAATTTGTTAATCCCCTCCTTTTTCTCTATTCTTTTTTTAGTTGATTGTGTATAATTTATTCATTATGTAAGGGAGGGAAAACATGGTAGGAACATTGGTGAATACAGGAGCGATTATCATTGGTGGAAGTTTAGGACTACTTTTTAGAAAAGGAATTCCAAGTAAACTAACAGATACAATTATGAATGGGTTGGCCTTATGTGTGTTGTATATCGGTTTTACGGGAGCTTTGAAGGGGGAAAATAGCCTTGTTATTATTTTTTCGATGGTCATTGGAGCCGTTATCGGTGAATGTTTGGATTTAGATGAGCGTGTTAATCAGTTAGGACTGTGGCTTGAGAGGAAGTTTAAAAAGGTTGATTCTAAGACCTCGATTTCAGAGGGGTTTGTGACGGCGAGTTTGTTGTTTTGTGTTGGAGCCATGGCGATTATCGGAGCTTTACAAGATGGATTAGTTGGAAATTATGATATGTTATTAACGAAGTCGATGCTTGATGGGGTTTCCGCCGTTATTTTTGCGTCAACGCTTGGAATCGGGGTTATTTTATCGGGTGCTTTTGTTCTGACTTATCAAGGCAGTATTTCGTTATTAGCCGGGGTATTAGCACCATTTTTAACGGATAGTGTGATTAATGAGATGACGTGTGTAGGATCTTTATTAATCATTGCACTGGGGTTCAATGTTTTGAAGATAACTCATATAAAAATTATGAATTTAGTTCCTGCCATTTTTATTCCTATCTTATTAGGGCTATTTCTTTAGATAAAAAAATGGCACTCTTATTGATGAAGGCAAAAAACGACAAAAAACTTGACTTATTGTCGTTATAATCAGTACAATATAAAAACTTTAGAGTTTGAAAGAGATAAGGTGAGATAAGTTTTTCATATTGTAAAAACTTTACTTTACGACTAGCAGGTGAGGGTTAGATTGCCTGTGGCAATTGATAGGAGGGCTTCATTATGTTAAGTGAACTTTAGGTCCTAGTTTTCTTTTAAAAAAGGGTGTTCCCGTGACTAAAGTTGGCCTTATTATCAAAAGACTTAGCGATTAAGTCAGACTCTAAAAATAAAGAAACATTTCTGTTTCTATAGATAAGGTGGGATAAGTTTTTCATACTAGAAAAACTATACTTTTCTTATCAACTGAGGAGACCACTGGACTAGGGGATACCTTAGTCTCAAAGAGGTTTAAATCCTGAGATGGATTTATAATTGTGAAATATAGATTGGAAGTGTAAGGAATGGTAGAAGCTGTTTTTGGAGAAAAGTTAGCCGATCAAACTTATATTGATCGAAAAGGTGTTTATGCAATTATTATGAATGAGAAGAATGAAGTTGCAACAGTCAAATTGCCACATGGATATTTCTTGCCAGGTGGTGGACTAGAAGGAGAAGAGAGTAAAGAGGCTTGTTTACGACGCGAGTGCTTAGAAGAACTCGGATGGGAAATTGAAATTAATGAGTATGTTTGCCAGGCGGCTAATTATCATTTTTCAATTTATCGTGACAAATATCTGTACTCAACAGGTTATTTTTATTTAGCAAGCAAAGTGGATGAAGTGACAGAACCGATTGAACAAGATCATGAATTAGTCTGGTTACCTCTAGAAGACTGCATTAGTGAATTGTTTCTTGACCATCAGGCTTATGCTATTGAAAAAGTATCACAAATGTTATAGCACAGGAAAAGAACATTCTATTGAATTAGAATGTTTTTTTATATATAAGAGCAGATAAGTTTTTCATCCTTAGAAACTTTTATTTTCCCTACCCGAGGGGGACTAATGGAGGAAAGCGATAGGTGAGTCATGTAGCCTAGGGAATCGGTTGTGCTCACTACGTTTGTTTAAAGAGAGAGAAATTTTTAGGATGAAATGAGTTTTTTTACATGTAAATTACATTATTGAATACCTCTTTTTATGCTATAATAGTAACAATTCTTGTGAAAAGGAGTGTTAATGATGATCGAAATATTAAAGTCTCGTCGTCGTAAGCTAGGAGCTAATATTAAAGACGATTCTATTATTGTATTATTCTCGGGAGAGGCTCCGGTTAGTTCAGGAGATCAACGTTATACTTATACACCACAACGTAATTTTTATTATTTAACGAATATTGACCGCCCTAAAATGGCTTATGTTTTAAAGAAAATGAATGGTGTGATTGAACATCATTTATTCATTGAGACTGTTTCAGAAGTCGAAGAAAAATGGACTGGAAAACGTTTAAGCAAAGAAGAGGCGCATGAGATTTCAGGAATTAAAAGTATCTTACCAATTTGTGAATTAGAAAATGTTTTAGGACGCTGGCTATTAAATGACCGCATTGAATCCATTTATTTAGATTTAGAGCGCGGTTCATATCATCATCCTGATACAGTGCAAATTGAATTTGCTAAACAATTAAAAGAGAAATATCCATTTGTACGTCTTGAAAATGTTTATCATGATATTACGAAATTACGTTTAATTAAGTCAGAAGATGAAATTGAAAATATGCGTACAGCGATTGAAAAAACACGAATCGGGATTGAAAGCTTAATGAAAGCTTCAAAGCCTGGGATGCTTGAGTATCAATTAGAAGCACATTATGATTTTGCAATTAAAACGGAAGGGGTTAAGAAAACCTCATTCCATACGATTGCAGCTTCAGGAGTTAATGCAACAGTGCTTCATTATGATAAAAATGATTCTGTGTGCCAAGACGGAGATTTAATTTTATTTGACCTTGGATGTGAGTGGAATTATTACTGTTCAGACATTTCACGTACCTTCCCGATTAACGGAAAGTTCACGGATCGTCAACGCGCCGTTTATCAAGCAGTTTTAGACGCACAATTAGCAACCATCGAAATTATTAAACCGGGTCTTCCAATGGCAGAAGTTAATGAGTTTGCCCGTCGTAAATTAGCTGAAGGATGTAAAAAACTTGGCTTAATTGAAAAAGATGAGGAAGTTTCACGTTACTACTACCATGGAATCGGACACTATTTAGGACTTGATACACATGATGTTGGAGGTCGTGGGGGTGTCTTACAACCAGGTATGGTTATTACGATTGAACCAGGATTATACATTGAAGAAGAAGGAATCGGAATTCGTATTGAAGATGATATCTTAGTTACAGAAGATGGATATGAAAACTTATCAAAAGATATCATTAAATCAATCGAAGACATTGAAGCCTTTATGAACTAAATAAAAAAACATCTCGCACAGAGATGTTTTTTTGTGCATATTATTTGATAATAATTATCATTGTTGGTAAACTTTAATTACAGTAGTTGATAATAATTATCAATTATAACTAAATGAGGTGATTGAAATGAAATTTATGATGGACATTAGAGAAAAAACGTCTTTACTACATAGTGCAGCAGAACATACAGGATATATTAAGAAGTTAGTAGATGGAGAGGCATCGGTTGAGGGATATGCAGAGTACCTTTATAATCTAGAAAAAATGTATCAAGCCATTGAAAAGGCACTTGATGAAAATGAACAAAATGAAGTCGTCAAACCATTTGTGACAAAAGAACTATATCGTTCTGAATTAATGCGTCAAGATTTAGCCTTTTTATTAGGAGATAAATTATCATCAATGCAACCATTAGCATCAACGGAAGCATGTGTGGCCAAAATTGAAGCTTTATCAACCTCACAACCTGAATTAGTGGTTGCTTATGCTTATACAAGATTTTTAGCTGATTTATTTGGAGGACGTATGTTCTTATCCCTCTTAAGTACAAGCTATAAAATTGACCAACAAGCTTTAAATTATTATCAATTCCCAGAAATTAATGATTTACGAGGATACGTGATGAAATATCACAACATGTTAGCGGATATTCAACTATCTGATGAGATGAAGATTGATTTTATTAATGAAGTTAACAATGCTTATATCTATAACTTAGCTATTTCAAATGAATTAGATGCAAAGTTAAAATAAGATGAATGGATTAATCTTAATTGAGCTAAGCAATGTTTTGAGAAAATATTAAATGGAATACCTATAATAGAAATAGAATACCAAGCGTTTGTAAAATAAAAAGGGAGTTCGTCTTAGAGACGGACTCCCTTTTTTCGATCTTTAAAAATAGTGGTGGCAAATTTAACGAAGTATTTAGAGAAAGGTAAAAATAGTAGGACGGTGACGAGATTAAAGACAAGTTGAGCATTGGCGATTTGACGTTCAGGAGACGGACTAAAGGTGGCGGTAAAGTCGATGAGTAGGCTAATGAATGGCAGAAAGAGTAGTGTTCCTACCAAGTTAAAAGTAAAGTGAATCAGTGCCGCTTGTTTTCCAGCTGTATTTCCTCCTAAACTTGATAATATGGCTGTCATACAAGTTCCAATTTCATGTCCAAATAAAATAGGAATTGCGGTATATAAAGAAATCGCACCGGTGGAAACAAGTGAAATAAGGATAGCGGTGGATGCAGATGAACTCTGGATGAGGAAAGTAATCGACATTCCAAGAAGTAGACAAAGGATAAGATTGCCTTGGACGTTGAAAATCAATTGTTGAAAGAGGGTAGACTCAACAATCGGGCTCATGGCTGTTTTAACCATTTGAAGCCCAAGAAATAATAGTCCAAAGCTAAATAAAAAATATCCAATTTGGTGAAAGGGTCTTTTTTTAAAGCAGACAATGATACAGGTTCCTACGCAGATAAAGTAAGGAATAAAATCCGTTAAATTTAAGGTGATTAATTGTGTCGTCACAGTGGTTCCAAGATTGGCTCCCATAATAACACCTGTGGCTTGTAATAAGCTCATCAGACCTGAATCAACGAGTCCGACAACTAATACAGTAATAGCTGAGCTACTTTGAACGAGCGCTGTGAAAATCGCACCAAGGAGCGCCCCTTTATAAGGGGAGGTAATGGTTGTTTTGAAGATGGTCTTTAGTTTATCTCCAGCTAGTGATTTAAGAGCGTGACTCATTTGTCTCATTCCATACAAGAAGATGAGTAACCCACATAATAAGTTTAAAATAATCGGGATGGTGTGCATAATGTACCTCCAAAAATTGAGTTCTTTTTAGAGTGTACGATCTTGATTTTTAAAATAGTCTATCTTTCGCTCGACTAATTATTATCGAACTTTTGATTAAAAATGAAAATTCTTGTCCATAATGAGGTAGTCGAAGAGAAAGGGATGACGTTTAATGAATAATATTTTATTTAAAATGATAGAAATTGAAGATATGTTAATGAAACGAATGGAAAATGGAAGTTATACCGATCAATTAGTTTGCCAAATTCAACTGAACACATTAGAGTTGTTCAAACATTATCCGATTCGCAGTTATGAAGAATCGCAAGATGTGTTAAGACAAATGGATTTAGTTTTTGGTATTTCATATCGATAAGTCTAGATAAGTCTTTCACACTTAGAAACCTTTTATCTAAACGATAAGGGAACTTAGGACTAAAAAGATTAAGTATTGAGACTGATTTCTAATTGTGGAATAAAACTCGTTTTTATATAGATAAAAAAAAACAAGCTAACGTAAATTTAGCTTGTTTTTTTATGGTTTATTTGATTGAATTATCACTTAAGTTTAAGATATATTCAGCGATATTGATTGAGTGGTCTCCGATACGTTCAAAGTTTGAAATAGCATCTAAGAATACGGCACCACTATGAGCATTACATTTATTTTCACTTAAACGCTTAATGTGTTTATCACGTAATAATTCTTCTAAGCGATCGATATTCTCTTCAAAAATCACCGTATCATTTGCTTTTTGACGGTTGTTGTTTTTGTAACTTGCATAAGATGAATTAATAGATTCTAATGTGTAGTTATACATTAATTTTAATTCTTCAATTGCGTCAGATGTGAATGATAATTTACTTGTTGCCACTTCTTCAGCAAGCTCTGCAATGTTTTTACTATGATCTCCGATACGTTCAATATCACTTACAATCTTAATCATCGAAGCAATACGATTTGTATCTACCTCTGTGATATCGTGTGATGAAATCGAAACTAAGAAAGAAGAAAGATCACGTTCCATACGATTGATTTCTGATTCATTTTCATATATTTTTCTGTAGTCTGTAGTTTTTCCATCCATTAATGCATTAGTTGCTAGCGTTAAGTTTTCTTTCGCTAGATCATACATGGTTAAGCTTTCTTGGAAAGCTTGCTCAAATGCAATGGCAGGAGTTTCTAAGAAACGACGGTCAAGGCGATTAATAGACGCTTGTTCACCTTCTTTGTCTTTAAGTGCTAAGTTAGCTAACTTAACAAATACACCAGCAAAAGGTAGTAAGATAATCGCATTTACAACGTTGAAGATTGTATGAGCATTTGCGATTTGCTTATCAATGTCACCACCCATATGAGTCACGATATTTGATAAGATACCGATTAGTGGTAAGAAAATCAGGGTTCCAATTAAGTTAAATGACAAGTGAATGAAAGCCGCTTTTTTGGCAACTTTATTTGCATTTAAACTTGATAGTAAAGCAGTAACACATGTTCCGATATTATTACCAAATAGGATAGGAATTGCAACTTGCAAACTAATTGCTCCTGTTGCGGCTAATGATAATAAAATCGCTGTTGAAGCCGAAGAACTTTGAACGACAGCAGTCATAACGGCCCCGACTAAAATTCCTAAGAACATATTTCCTTCAAGGGCTATAATTAAGTCTTGGAAGAATGTTGTTTGAGCAATGGGACTCATTGCATCCTTCATTGCTGTTAATCCCATGAATAGTAAACCGAATCCGAAGATAATTTTTCCGATTTCTTTTCGGTTTTGTTGCTTCATGAATAGGATTAGTGCAGCCCCGATGATAATAAATAGTGGAATATAGTCATCGATTTTGAATGTAATTAATTGACCTGTAATTGTTGTTCCAATATTAGCCCCCATAATGACCCCTACTGCTTGGTATAGGCTCATTAATCCAGCGTTTACGAAACCAACGACCATAACGGTTGTAGCACTACTACTTTGAATAATTGCTGTGACGATTGTTCCTACTAATGCCCCTTTTAATGGATTCGTGATGGCTTTATCGAAGAATGATTTCAGCTTTGAACCAGCTGCATTTTCAAGACCATCTCCCATAAACTCCATTCCAAATAGGAATAGGGCTAGTCCACTAAATAGACCTAAAAAGATGTTGATGTAATCCGACATACAGTAACCTCCATATTTTATCCTGTTCAATCATACTACAAAATCCTACAATTGAAAATAATATGTTAGTAATAAAGACTCATATTTGGAGTCATTTTAAATTGAATTTATAATTTTTTAAATATTTTAATTTTTTGTGTTAAAAAAACACAAAAAAAAGGTATAATTATCAATTTGTGTAACTGAGAAAAATGCGTTATTAATAGGATAAAATTTTACATGTTAAATTAATTTTGATAAAAAAACGCGTATGTATACAACTTTTATATCGAAAACTAATAGAGATTAATTACAAATTGACTGGATTCAAGAAGAAGATTATTATATCATTTGGTTTTGGAATGTGAATTTAGTATAATAAAGTTACTTTGAAAAGTTAATTGATTTGAGTGGAGGAAATAAAACATGCAAAAACCTGTTTTAAACATATCAGAATTACGTGCAAATGTTGAAGATAAAGAAATTTTAAAAGGCGTAAATTTAGAAATTAAGGGTGGAGAAGTTCATGCGATTATGGGTCCTAATGGGACAGGTAAATCAACACTATCTTCAACCATTATGGGGCATCCTAAATATAAAGTAACAAGTGGAAATGTTACATTAAATGGTGAAGATGTATTAGCGATGTCAGTTGATGAGCGTGCTCGTGCCGGATTATTCTTAGCGATGCAATATCCTGCAGAAGTTCCAGGTGTGACAAACTCAGACTTCTTACGTACAGCCATGCAAACACGTATGGAAGAAGGAAAAGACGTTCCTTTATTTAAATTTATCCGTGAATTAGATAAGAGCGTTACAAAACTTGAAATGCGTGAAGATTTACCTCACCGTTATTTAAATGAAGGATTCTCTGGTGGAGAGAAAAAACGTAATGAAATCTTACAAATGATGATGTTAAAACCAAACATTGCAATTTTAGATGAGATTGATTCAGGGCTTGACGTTGATGCATTACGTATTGTTGGAGAAGCTGTTAACTCAATGCGTTCTGAAAACTTTGGATGCTTATTAATCACTCACTATCAACGTTTATTAGACCACATTAAACCAGATTTCGTTCACATTATGATGAAAGGTCGTATCGTTCGTTCTGGTGGACCTGAGTTAATTGAACGTATCGATCGTGAAGGATACGATTGGATTAAAAAAGAATTAGGAATTGAAGATGAACGTGTGATCATTCCTGAAGAAGGTCGCAAAGTGGTTTCAATCGGAACTTGTGCAACTAAGGAAATGTTAGATCTATAACAATTAGTGCTTGATTGAAAAAAACAATAAATTAATGTTATAGATGAAAGGGGCAAAGAACTGATGATACAGTTACCAACATGGGTACAACAGATGCAAACAGAGGCGCAGTCTGTTATGCCGTCTTTAAAATTACCAAAAGCAGACCGTACAATAATAAAAAACTGGGCGTTTGAAGCTATTGAAGTTCAAACACCATCTACATATAACAATGAAATTCCGAGTGCTGTGGCACATTTAGTATCAACTGAAGATCAAAATGTTGTGATTTTATGCGATGGAAAGATCGTGTATCAAAATTTAGGAATAGCTTTTGATGGAGTTATTATTGCTAATTTAGAAGAGGCACTAACGAAACATGAAGCGATTTTTAAACCTTACTTTATGAACGTAGCGTCGGTTGACACAAATCGTTTAACAGCATTACATATGGCACATTTAAATAGTGGATTATTTATTCACGTCCCTAAAAATAAAGTGGTCAAAGAAGCCTTAAACGTTATCTATTTACAAGAAAATGGTTCTTTATTTAATCACACTCTGATTGTGGCGGAGCCAAATTCTGAATTCAAATACATTGAAAACTACTGCAACACAGTTTCAGGAAACATTAATGTCATCTCAGAAACTGTTGTAAAAGAAAATGCTCAAGTTGACTATGCGGCAATGGATCGCTTAACGAGTGAGACATTAGTTTACAATTTACGCAAAGCAAGGGTAGAGGCTAATGGTCGTCTTCTTGTTTCTCTTGGAGCTTTAAATGATGGAAATACAGTTTCAGAAAACTTAGTTTCATTAGTTGGACAAGGGGCACACGCAGAAGTGAAAACAGTAGCGATTGCAGAAGGTTCACAAAAACAAAATATTACGGTTAATATTGAACATTTAGCACCGTTTACTGAGGGACATATTGTAAATCATGGTATTTCTAAAGATGATGCTCAATTAACATTTAATGGAATTGGGAAAATTCATAAAGGAATGAATGGTTCTAATGCACAACAAGAAAGTCGTGCAATGATTTTATCAGAAACGGCTCGTGCTGATGCTAATCCAATTCTTTTAATTGACGAGTATGATGTGAAAGCAGGACATGCGGCTGGTGTTGGAAAAATTGATGAAGAACAATTATATTATTTAATGAGTCGTGGATTAACTCGTCGTGCAGCGGAAGTCTTAATTATTTATGGGTTCTTAATGCCATTTATTGATGAAATCCGTAACGAGTCAATTAAAGCTGAATTTGAAAAAGTAATTGCGCGTAAAATCAACGCGTAACGAGGTGAATCAAATGACATTAGACATTAATCGCATTCGAGAAGATTTTCCTATTTTAAAAGAAACAATGAATGGTCGTCCGCTTGTTTATTTAGATAGCGGAGCTACAACGCTTAAACCACAAGTCGTGACAGATGCAGTTAATTATTACAATACGAAAAAAACGTCTAACGTGCACCGTGGTGTTTATCAATTAAGTAACGATGCGACTGAACTATATGAGGGAGCTCGTGAAAAAGTAAAGAATTTATTAAATGCTAAAAAAGTAGAAGAGATTGTCTTTACAAAAGGAGCGACTCAGGCTTTAAACTTAGTCGCTCAAAGTTATGGGTTATATAATTTAAAACCAGGAGACGAAGTGATTGTTTCAGAGCTTGAACATCACAGTAGTTTTTTACCTTGGCAACATGTAGCTCGTGTAACAGGGGCAGTCCTTAAGTTTATCCCACTAGATGAAACAGGACATATTACAGTTGAAAACTTTAAAAAAGTATTAAGTGACAAAACAAGAGTTGTTGCGATTAATTATGTTTCAAATGTAATGGGATACATCTCACCAATTAAAGAGATTACAGCATTAGCACATGAAGTAGGGGCTATTGTTTCAGTTGATGCGGCACAAGCTGTTCCACATATGAAAATTGATGTTCAAGATTTAGATTGTGATTTCCTATCATTCAGCGGTCATAAAATGTGTGGACCAACAGGTGTTGGAGCATTATACGGAAAATATGAATTATTAAATGCAATGGAACCGATTGAATTTGGTGGAGAAATGATTGATATTGTTGGAGAAGTAACTTCAACATGGAAAGATGCACCATACCGCTTTGAAGCGGGAACACCCGTGATTGCAGGAGCGATTGGACTTGGAGCGGCCATTGATTATTTACAATCCATTGGATTTGATGAAATTGCACAACATGAATATGAATTACGTCGTTATGCTTTAGAAAAGTTAGAAGAGCTGGGAGGCATCACCATTTTCAATAAAGATGCAAAAACGGGTATTATTTCATTCAATATTGATGGAGTACATCCTCATGATGCTGCTACGATTTATGATGCCGAAGGAGTATGTGTTCGTGCAGGACATCATTGTGCTCAACCTTTAATGGGATGGTTGTGTCAACCTGCAACACTTCGTGCAAGTTTCTATTTATACAATACAAAAGAAGAAGTGGATGCATTTATTGAAGCCACTCGAAAAGGAAAGGAGTTTTTCGACGGTGTCTTTTTCTAATTTAGAACAATTATATCGCCAAGTGATTATGGACCATTATAAAAATCCACGTAATAAAGGATTATTACAACAAGATGGATATCATGAGGTACATTTAAAAAATCCAACCTGTGGAGATGACATCACAGTTCAAGTTAAAGTTGAAGATGGAAAAATCATCGATCTACGTCATGAAGGAACTGGATGTTCTATTTGTTGTTCATCAGCTTCTGTTATGTCTCAAACATTGAAAGAGAAAACATTAGAAGAAGCTCAAGAGATTACAAATAACTTCTATGAACTTGTCAAAGGTAATGAGTTTGATGAAGATTTAGATATGGGAGATGCACCTGTTTATCAAGGTGTTTCTAAATTCCCGGCACGTGTAAAATGTGCAACCATTTCATGGAAAGCTGCTGAGCAAGCATTAAATGAAATGAAAAAATAACACCACTTAATTTCTATTGAGTGGTGAGACGCCAAAATGAAATGGAGGGTTACCGGGTGAGTGCTGAAGTACAAGAGAAAAAACACGAAATTGAAGGCATCGTAACCGATTATAAGTACGGATTTAAAACGGACTATAAAAATATCAAAGATACAGGTAAGGGAATTTCAGAAGCAGTTGTCCGTGAAATTTCTGAAATTAAAGGTGAACCTGAGTGGATGTTAGAGTATCGCTTAAAAGCATATAATCATTTTGCGAAAACTCCAATGCCTGAATGGGGACCGGATTTATCTGAAATTAATTTTGATGATTATACATATTATATTAAACCATCTGAAAAAACTGAAAATAGTTGGGATGAAGTTCCAGATGAAATCAAAGACACGTTTGACAAATTAGGAATTCCTGAAGCAGAAGCAAAATTCTTATCAGGAGTTTCAACTCAATATGAATCAGAGGTTGTTTATCATAATAATCAAAAAGAATTAGAAGAAGCTGGTGTTATCTTCATGGATACAGATTCAGCTTTAAAGCAATATCCTGATTTATTCAAAGAATATTTTGGAAAAGTTATCTCGTATGCAGACAATAAGTTCTCAGCGTTAAACAGTGCCGTATGGTCAGGTGGATCATTTATTTATGTTCCTAAAGGTGTTAAGATTGAAAAACCATTACAATCATATTTCCGTATTAATACAGAAAGTATGGGGCAATTTGAGCGTACATTAATTATTGTTGATGAGGGAGCAGACATTCACTATGTAGAGGGATGTACAGCACCAACCTATTCAGCAGATTCATTACACTCAGCTGTCGTTGAAATTTACATTCGTAAAGGTGGACGTTGCCGTTATTCGACGATTCAAAACTGGTCAAATAATATCCTAAACTTAGTAACAAAACGTGCCGTATGTGAAGATTATGCACATATGGAATGGATTGATGGAAATATCGGTTCAAAAATTACAATGAAATATCCTGCATGTGTCTTAAAAGGAGAAGGAGCAAAAGGAACAACTATTTCGATTGCTTTCGCTGGAGAGGGACAAATTCAAGATGCAGGAGCTAAAATGATTCACTTAGCCCCTAATACATCTTCAACAATTATCTCTAAATCATTATCACGTAATGGTGGAAATGTAACATACCGTGGAATTGTTGAACATGGGAAAAATGCAAAAGGTGCTAAATCACACGTTGAATGTGACACACTCATCTTAGATAATGTTTCTAAATCAGATACAATTCCTTATAACATCGTTAAAAATGATGATGTAACTATTCAACATGAAGCAACTGTTTCAAAAGTCTCTGAAGAACAATTATTCTACCTAATGAGCCGTGGTTTAACGGAAGAGCAAGCAACAGAAATGATTGTTATGGGATTCATTGAACCATTCGCAAAAGAATTACCAATGGAATACGCAGTCGAACTTAACCAATTATTAAAACTAGAAATGAACGGATCGATTGGCTAATCCTGAGTAAAGGTGATTTAAACTACACAAACGCTCAGTTAGTGTTATTTAAAAGGTCGAGAAGAATAATCAATCTACCTTCTGATTTCTTTTATACTTAATGTTTTAGTGATCGTTTTAAAAATATACAAAAGCTAGTAGGCAATTCTGTCTACTAGCTTTTTTTCTTGAAACTGTTAATTTTGTTTTTGTATGAACTTGTCGAAAAAACTAAAACTATAAAAGAAAGGAGTGATTATTATGTGTCAAAAAAATGTTGGACGCCTAGATTCATATGTTCGTATTAGTGCCGGTTTAATGATGATTAGTTTAGGGATTATGAAACATAAAGGATGGTTAGCGGCTATGGGTAGTATGAAAGTAGCCGAAGGGATTACTCGTTATTGTCCAATCCTTGATTTATGTCATTTTACAACACTAAGCGACGATGAATTGTTAGAAGAGGTTTTACTTGAAGAAGCGTTAGAATGTGCTATCGATGATGCTTGCGGTTGTGGATGTGACGATGACTTTGATGATTATGATGAATTAGAAGATGAACATGATTGTCATTGTTGCCATCACGATATCGAAGATTACGCAGAAGAAGGAATGTAGTTAAAAAAAGAGCACCACTTGTCATTTTAAACAAGTGGTGTTTTTTTAGGATGTAAAAAGAAGCTGAGAAAGTCTCAATTTCTTTTTATTTTATAGTGGAAAATCATCTACCTCTAAATCTCGGTTTGGATTCGTATTAGGTTCAGAAATTTCTTTTAAAGCTATTTCTGCTCTTCCATCGGTTAGTTGATGAACGGCAAGATCTCCAAGAGAAATCATTCCTACTAATTTTTGATCATGATCGACGACTGGGAGACGTCTAACCTGTTTATCTGCCATTAAAGAGATTGCTAATCCAACTTCTGAATGTTGTTCAATTGTATAAACTGGATGAGTCATGATATCTTCAATTTTGGTACTCATCGGAAGAATATCAGCAAATACACGAATGACAATATCGCGGTCTGTTACTAGTCCAATGACTTTTGAGTTTTCATCGATGACAGGAATCGAACCGACATTATGTTTTTTCATAAGACGAGAGGCGTTAAGAACCGTTTCAGTTGGTGTTAAGGCTTCAATGCCATCGGTCATAAATTGTTTTACTTCCATAAACAAAACTCCTTGTATTTAAATTTCGTTTTTAGTTTACTCAATCAAAGATGAGTTATGCTTTTATTTCTAGAAAACATAAAATAGTGTCACTAAACTAGGCTTTTTGTATAGATTATAGAGAGGTGATTGAAGTGTTACATGTAAATAAAATTAACATTGAAGGTTATGAATTTTTAACTTATGAGGTAGAGTTACCTAAAACAACTCTCTTTATCGTGTCACATGAAAAAGTAGGATATATCATGTGTGCTGCACTCGATATTGATTTCTTTAACAATTCTCCCAAATTAATTGCACGTAAAATTATTGCAGGACGCGCAGAAGGGGTTCGTAGTATTGAACAACTTTTAGATGCTCCACTTGCCAAGGTAACGGTTGCAGCTGATGAAATGGGAATTAAGGTTGGAACGATTGGTAGAGATGCCCTAGTTCTAATGGCTAAAAGTTTAGAAGAATAATAAATTTTAAAAGACTGTTTTCAATGGAAAAAACAGTCTTTTTTGCATACTTTTTAGGTAATTGTTCACTCTAAAGAATGAATAGTATTTTGGTGAATTTTTGACGCTATTAATCTAAAGGTCAAAAGGATACTCATTGATTTCGTTATAATAGAGGTGAATTGAATGAAGAAATGGATTGGTTGGTTACTAGTATTGGTTGTCATTTTAGTGTTAGGAGGATTTCTTTTAAGTCGTCCAAAAGACGTGTTATACGATCATGTGCAGGCAACAACGCAAGATTTGACGACCTATTATAGTTTTAGCGGGAATGTCGAAGCAAAAGATGCACAGTCCTTAATTTCAACATCAATGTTTCAAGTAAATGAAATTTTAGTTGAAGAGGGACAGTGGGTTGAAAAAGGAGAAGTATTATTAACAACGTCTCAAGGTATGAAATTAGAAGCAAGCGTATCAGGTGAAGTGTCAACGATTTATGTACGTGAGGGAGATTTAGTGACAAGTGGTACCCCTCTAGTAGATGTGACGGATTATGAACACTTACAGATTAAAGTTAAGGTGGATGAATATAATATTATCCCGGTATCGGTTGGAAAAGAAGTGAGTGTTCATGTGAATGCGTTAAATCAAGATTATTCTGGTAGTATCTCTCATGTGACGAAAGAAGCACAAATCAGTAGTGGGATTGCCTACTTTATAGCGACAGTTGATATCGAAGAAAATGCGAATTTATATATTGGAATGTCATCAGAAGTGAAGCTTGTCAATGAAAGTGTGACAGATGCTATTGTTTTACCGATGGATGCTATTCAATTTAAATCGGATGAAACACCTTATGTTTATTACCAAAATGAAAATGATGAAGTGATAAGCAAAGATATTACGGTTGGGATCAGTGATGGTGTCTATGTGCAAGTGTTGAGTGGCGTTAATCAAGGTGAGGACATACTAGTTCCTAAAGCTATCGAAATTAAGACCCCTTTTGAAATGATGAAGCACTCGAATAAATAGAGGTGAATCAGATGTCAGAAGAAATTCTATCAATGAAAAGTATAGTCAAGTCCTATGTGCTAGGGGATGAGGAGCAAGTTGTTTTAAAAGGCATTAACTTCCGTGTTAATGAAGGAGAATTTGTCTCTATTTTAGGGCCATCTGGTTCTGGAAAATCGACGATGATGAATATTATTGGCTGCTTAGACTGTTCGACCAGTGGTTCATATATTTTATCAGGACAAGATATTAAAGATTTAAATGAAAATGAATTGGCGGATATTCGTAGTCATGAAATTGGATTTGTTTTCCAATCGTTTCAATTGCTACCAAGATTGACGGCTTTACAAAACGTTGAGCTTCCAATGATATATGCAGGAATTCCATCACATGAACGAAAAGTAAGAGCAAAGGAAATGCTTGAACGAGTTGGACTTGCTAATCGTATCCATCACTATCCTAATCAATTATCTGGTGGGCAACAACAACGTGTTGCGATTGCAAGAGCTATTTCTACAAATCCAACGATTTTATTAGCAGATGAACCGACTGGAGCATTGGATCAAAAAACAAGCCATCAGGTGATGTCATTATTTAAAGAATTAAATCAAGAAGGTCGGACAATTATTATGATTACACATGATGAAACGATTGCCAAAGAAGCATCAAGAATCGTGCGGATTTTAGATGGAAACCTCTTAGAGGAGGTGATAAATCGTGTTTAAAGAAAGTATCATTATGTCTTGGCAAAATATCATTTATAATAAAATGCGTTCCTTTTTAACGATTTTAGGGATTGTAATTGGAGTTAGCTCAATTATTGCCCTTATCTCGATTGTAGAAGGCGTAACAATGGAAGTGACAAGTCAATTTTCTGAACTAGGTGCAAATAAATTAACGATTCAAGCAAAAGGCACGCCATTAAAAAAAGGATTAACCGATTATGAAGTACAATTATTAGCCGATATTGATGAGGTTAATGGTATATCTCCGACAATAAGCACGACAACCTCTGTTGTAGGAAACGGACAAGTCCATGATAAAGTGACAATCGAAGGAAAAAATGCTTCATACTTTAAGTATAATCAGTTGGCATTAAAAAGTGGGCGATTACTTAATTCGATTGATTTATCTCAACAATCAAATCTCGCTTTAGTCAGCGAGTCGCTTGCAGATACCTTGTATTTTGGTGAACAACCGATTGGGCAGTATCTGTTAATTAACGGAATTTCTTATCGGATTGTTGGGGTTTTAGAAAAAACAGATCAAATGGATATGATGTCTTCAATGTCAGGTAAGCAGTCAGAAAATAGAGTGATTGTGCCGTATCAAAATTTAATGGGATTAGTGGGCCTCAATTGTATTAATAATGTTGAAGTTTATATGCAAAATAATGCAAATGTAGATGAAATTATTGGGAAAGTTGAGCTAATTTTAAATCAAGCATTTAATTACAAAGAGAATAGCTATAGCATCATTAACATGGAGGGGTTACTTGATACAATTCAAAGTATGAATTCGATGATGACCATGATGCTCGTTGGGATTGCCTCGATTGCGTTATTAGTCGGAGGGATTGGGATTATGAATATGATGCTTGTTTCTGTCACAGAGCGTACGATGGAAATCGGACTTAAAAAAGCCTTAGGAGCAAAGCCTCGAAGTATTCAACTTCAGTTTTTAATTGAGTCGATTTTTCTTTCGTTATTTGGTGGAGTTGTAGGATTAGTACTCGGAGTTATGATTGCTTTTGTAGTGGCCTTTATTATTGGATTTACACCGAGCATTTCTACTAATTCGATTGCATTGGCTTTACTATTTTCAGGTGGGGTAGGGGTGATATTTGGTTTAGCTCCTGCTAGAAAAGCAAGTCAATTAAATCCCATTGATGCTTTACGAAGAAGTTAAAAGTCTATCAATCACCTATACCTTTTTTTAGAGGAGGACATATATTAAAAATAGGAGCAAACTATCTTATTTTTAAACTTGTAACTAGTCCCCCTAATACAGGATATCTTTGCTTTAAACGTTTGGATAGATTCCAACAATATCCTGTTTGCAAATAGAAAGAGTGATAGATATGGTCTTAATTGGATTTTTGCATCATAATAAAAATCCACAAAACGTAGAGAAAGCTGTATATGTAGCCAAAGCAGCCAAAGCACAGCAGGTAGAAATGATTTATTTCGGTACTGAAGATGTTGATTTAAAAGAACAGACAATTAATGGGTATATCTTACAAAAAGATGAATGGGTAAGAGTGACATCTCCATTTCCACAGGTGATTATTAATGCAGGAAGCCCTCATAAATTTGATGATAACATTATCAGTGCTTTAAAACAAAAAATTCCTTTTACAAGTGTTCCAATCGGTAATAAAATGGAAGTTTACACGCGAATTAAACAATCGAAAAAGTTTACATCGTATTTAATTCCAACAGAAAGTGTGTATAAAGTAGAAGATGTTCAACGATTTTTATCAAAGCATCATCAAGCCATTTTAAAACCAATTAATGGTCATCAGGGAGAAAATGTATTATACATAGAGAAAAAAGGGCACGAATATATCATCAATGATAAAGGATATATTAATCAATACAATGAAAGATGGTTCGCTTCTTATATAAAAAAACGATTGGCTAAACGTAAATATTTAATTCAGGTTTATATTCATTCAACAACAAAAGATGGTTTTGCTTATGATATAAGGTTACATATGATTAAAAATAAGGATGGAGAGTGGCAAACTCCTATCATATTTCCACGGGTTTCAACGACAAAGAGTGTTGTAACAAATTGTGCGAGTGGTGGAAAGTATGTAGAACCTTATGAATTTTTATCACAAAATTTTTCGATAAAAAGATATCAAATAAAGCGAACACTTGAAGTGTTTGGAATTGAGTTATCAAAACATTTAGATCAGTTACAGATCCAACAAAAAAAACAAGTCTTTGATGAACTTGGAATTGATATTGGGATTGATAGTCGAAATTATATTTGGATTTATGAAGTCAATTGGCGTCCAGGATTTATTTATCCTACAGAAAATGAAGATAGCGTGATTGCTAAAAATTTAGTAGAGTATGCTATCACCTTAATTAAATAGGCTTAACAAAGAAAGTCTTTTAAGACGAGTTTCGTTTTAGAAGATTTTTTTTGTTAAATCTAATTAAAATTGTCTGAAAAAACCGTATAAAAACAAATTAAATACAAATTTAGACAAATCAAGCGCCTGGCTTTAGATATAATAAAAAAGATGTTTAAAAGGGTATCTTAAATAAAAACATGTAAATGTTTACAATTTAAAAGGATACCTTTACAGGGATGATATTAGTTATAATAAAGATATATTCTGTAAGCAGAATGATGAACAAGGGGGATATCAATTATGATTGAATTTACATCAGGTGATCGTTATTTATTTAATGAAGGAACACATAAACAACTATATAAGAAGTTTGGATCTTTTGTTGTTCGTGATAATGAAGAAGTGTTGGGAACGTATTTTTGTGTTTATGCACCACATGCTTCAAAAGTTTGTGTAGTAGGGGATTTTAATCATTGGAATGGAACGCATCATGAGATGCGAAGAGATGATGGGATTTGGTCATTGTTTATTCCAGGAATTGGTGAAGGTTCTATCTATAAGTATGAGATTGTAACGGCTTTTGGTCAAACCATTTTAAAGGCTGATCCATATGCCTTTTATGCGGAACAACGTCCAAATACGGCTTCTATTGTTTATGATATTGAGGGGTTTGAATGGACAGATGCAGAGTGGGCGAAAAAACGTCAATTTTCGAATATTTTTGAGGAGCCATTAAATATTTATGAACTTCATTTAGGATCTTGGAGACGTAATAAAGAATTAGTAGAGTCTGAAACGTTTCATAGCTATACTGAAATTATGGATGAGTTAATTGAATATGTTTTAGAGCATAGTTATACGCATATTGAATTGATGCCTTTATATGAGCATCCATTTGATGGGTCATGGGGATATCAAGCAACAGGATACTATGCGGCAAGTAGTCGTTATGGTGAACCAAAAGATTTAATGATGTTAATTAATCGTTGTCATGAAGCGGGAATAGGGGTCATTATGGACTGGGTACCAGGACATTTTTGTCGTGATGCTCACGGTTTATTTAAATTCGATGGAGAAGCAGTCTATGAGTATCCATATGAGGATGTAGCCGTTTCAGAATGGGGAACAGGAAACTTTGATTTAGGTAAAGGAACAGTTCGCAGTTTCTTAATTTCAAATGCTCTTTTTTGGATGAAGTATTATCACGTAGATGGTTTCCGTGTCGATGCGGTTGCGAATATGATTTATTGGGATGGAAATAAGTCTCGCGGTGTGAATCATGGCGCTGTAGAGTTTATTCAAAAGTTAAATGAGGCAGTTTTCTTAGAAGATGATAAGATTTTAATGATTGCTGAAGATTCAACCAGTTATCCGTTAGTAACAGCACCAGTATCGGTAGGTGGACTTGGTTTTAGTTATAAATGGAATATGGGATGGATGAATGATACGTTAGATTACATTGAATTAGATAATATTTATCGCCCATATCACCACAATTACATTACTTTTGCAATGGCTTATGCTTACAGTGAAAACTTCGTTCTTCCATTCTCTCACGATGAAGTAGTTCATGGAAAGAAATCATTAGTGGATAAGGCACCAGGTGATTATTGGCAAAAGCTTGCACAATTTAGATTGCTATGTACCTATCAAATGACGTTGCCAGGGAAAAAATTGAACTTTATGGCGAATGAAATTGCACAGTTTCATGAGTGGAAAGATAAAGAACAGGTGGATTGGCATTTATTAAAATATCCGGCACATGATGCTTCGAATCGTTATATTAAAGATTTAAATAAATTGTATTTAAATGAGCCAGCACTTTGGGAACTTGATCACTCATTTGAAGGATTTGAATGGATTGATGTGAATAATAATGAGCAGAGTATTTTCTCTTATATCCGTAAATGTAAGAATGCGGATGAATTTGTTGTAGTGGTACTAAACTTTAAACCAGTTCCATATCATCAATATAGAGTGGGGGTTCCATGCTTTGGAGAGTATACAGAGGCCCTAAATAGTGATCGTGATTATTATCATGGTTCAAATCAATATAATGGATTGCCATTAGTGGCGAAAAAAGGGATGACACATGGGAAACCATATTATATTGAAGTAACGATTCCACCTTATGGAGCAACGATTTTTAAATATCGTCCACTCGAAGAAGAAACAGAGGTAGAAGAAGGGTTAGAAGTTGAACTAGCTTAACACACAAGAAATGGGGGATGGGGTTGGCTGTCAATGTTGTGGCGATTATATTAGCCGGGGGAAAAGGGACGCGCTTAAAAGAATTAACGATTCATCGTCCAAAACCAGCTATTTCGTTTGCTGGAAAGTATCGATTGATTGATTTTGTTTTAAGCAATTGTACGAATTCAGGGATTGAACAAGTAGGGGTTCTAACACAGTATGAACCCCTAGAATTAATTAGTTATATTGGAGAAGGTAGTTCGTGGGATTTAGATGTTCATGGAGCATCTGTTACGGTTATGGGACCATATACTTCACGTGATTATGGATTTTTATGGCAAGGTGGAACGGCCGAAGCTGTCATTATGAATATGCCGTTTATTGAGCAGTATGATCCTGATTATTTACTTGTCTTATCTGCAGATCACATTTATAAAATGGACTATCGTAAACTTATTGACTATCATATTGAAAAGCAGGCTGAGTTAACGATTTCAACGATTCGTGTTCCAAAAGAGGATACCAGTCGTTTTGGAATGTTAAAGGTTAACGATCAAAATCGAATTATTGAGTTTGAGGAAAAGCCAAAGGAGACGGATAGTCAGTTAGCTTCAATGGGAATTTATGTTTTTAATTGGAAGAAGTTTAAAGAGGAGATTGTCCATAAATATTACAAGCATTTGTATGAAGGTGTTGATTTTGCTCAAGATGTGATTCCACATTTTATTGAAGCAGATAGCGCTGTTTATGCATATGAGTATGAAGGGTATTGGCGTGATGTTGGAACAGTAGAAAGTTATTGGAAGGCTCATATGGATTTACTTGGCACTCAAGATGAGCTACAATTACACGATTATAGCTGGCCAATTTTTTCTAAAACACCAAATTTACCCCCACATCATATTCTTCAGGGTGCTAAAGTGAAGAATGCTTGGGTGAATGAAGGATGCATGATTTTTGGCGAAGTGTATAATTCGATTGTTGCTCATCGATGTGTGATTGAAAAAGGTGCTGTTGTTGAAGATAGTGTGATTTTAACGAGCGCATTTATCGAACATGACTGTTATATTAAGTATGCAATTATTGGAGATGAAGTCGTTATTCCGGCGCATACTGAATTGATTGGTCGTGAGGATGAAATTTTACTTGTGACTCATGATAATCTTGAGGAAATACTTGAAACTCAAAGTAGGGGGGATTGAGAGTGAAGAATAAGGCTTTGTGTGTAATTGATGGAACCAATACGTCTCAATCGTTGCAGAATTTATTAAATCAACGTTGTGTAGCCGCCTTACCATTTGCAGGACGCTACCGATTAATTGATTTTGCTTTATCTAATGCAGTGCATTCAGGCATTACGAACGTATCAATCTTTCCAGACGGTGACTATCATTCCTTAAGTGATCATATTCGTTCCGGCAAGTTTTGGGGCCTTGATCGTAAGGTGGATGGCCTATTTTTATTGCCTCCCAAAAAAGAAGTGAGTGCCGTGGCCAATACATTGACATTTGCGAGAATGAGGGAATATATTGAGTATTTTATGCGATCACAGCAACAATATGTTGTGATGTACCATGCGAATATTATTACATCTATTCCTTTTGAAAAATTACTACAATCTCATATTGAATCGAAAGCAGATGTGACACAAGTTTATTATCGAAATCGCTCAGTTGGTATTTTTGTACTATCTCGCGAGTACTTAATTGATTTAATTTTACGGTATGAGATTTCTCCGTATCAGACAGTGACAGATTTAGTCGAAATGTGTGATGGTTTAAAAGTTAATCATTATCACCATTCTACTTATACGAGAACGATTGAATCCATTGTGTCGTATTATCGTGCTAATTTAGATATGTTACATTATGAGTATGGATTTCAAATCTTCTTGTTAGAGCGACCTGTATTAACGAAAACAAAGGACGAATCACCAACGTTTTATAAAAAACAAGCCGATGTTTCAAATTCCTTAATTGCAAATGGGTGTAATATTGAAGGAAAAGTTGAAAATTGTATTATTTTTCGTGATGTAACGATTAAACGAGGTGCGGTTGTTAAAAATTCGGTTATTTTACCAAGGACCATTATTGGTGAAAATAGTATTATTAATAATGTGATTACAGATAAGCATGCTTATATTAATGATGGAGCTCGATTAAGTGGTCAAGATTATGCACCTGTTATTATCGGTAAGGGGCAACGTGTGATGGGGAATAAAGGCATTAGTGTAGCCCAAATTTCAACTGAATGTGTTCCCTTTTATAAAACAGGTGGTTTAGCGGATGTGACTGCTGATTTAACGAAAGAATTGATTAATCAAGGATTAAATGTGGATGTTATTTTACCCTATTTAAGCTCTTTAGCTGAACGTTATAATGAAAATTTAACTCATCAATTTCAATCCTTAATAGCAATTAATGAGTTAGAGATTCCTTATGATGTTTATCGTTATTCAAAAGAAGGGGTAAACTATTTCTTTATTTCATATGGCGAATTATCACGTGAAAATTTATATGGCTATTCAGATGATTGTCGTCGATATGAATTATACTGCTATGTGGCACTCGATTTTATTGAGAAGAGTGGGCTGAGGTATGATGTCATTCATTGTCATGACTGGTTAACAGGACTTGTTCCGTTTTTTATGAAAAATATATTTATGAAGCAGTCTGATCATTTTGCTTATACTAAAACAGTTTTCACGATTCATAATATTCATTATCAAGGGATTTGTGATGTGTCTGATTTAGGGGTTATTTCAACGCTAGCTACGATTCCAAATGAAATTATGCTATTTGAAAAAGTGAATTTTATGAAGACCGCTATTGTAATGAGTGATGAAATTACAACAGTGTCCGAAACGTATTGTAATGAAATTTGTTATCCTTATTTTGCTGAAGGATTAGACCGTTTTATTGTCGCAAGAAAAGATCATCTTCACGGAATTTTAAATGGAATTAACTATGATTATAATAATCCAGCTACTGATTTAAGTATCTTTAAGCGCTACTCTTTTAAAACGATAGAAGTTAAAAAGGAAAATAAAATGCAGATGCAACGTGAGCTAGGATTAGTCGTGAATGCAAATGTACCGATTATCGGGATGGTAACGAGAATGGTAGAACAAAAAGGATTCGATTTGATTTTAAAAGTATTTGAAGAATTAATTCGTGAAGATATTCAGTTTGTTTTACTTGGAGATGGAGAGGCGAAGTATACGAGCTTCTTTAGGAGAATGGCCGAAAAATATCCAACTAAGGTATCTGTTAACATAGGGTTCCATTCCTATAATTCTCAGATGATTTATGCGGGAAGTGATATTTTCCTCATGCCATCACGCTTTGAACCATGTGGCATTAGCCAGATGATTGCACTCAAGTATGGGACCATTCCCGTTGTGCGCGAAACGGGTGGTTTGAAAGATACGATTATTCCGTATAATGAGTTTATTCAATATGGAAATGGATTTGGTTTTGCGCATTATAATGCGCATGATATGTTGTTTACGCTTAAGCGAGCATTAGGATTTTATCGGATGCCAGAACACTGGGGGAAATTAGTTAAAAGTGCAATGGAACAAGATTTGAGTTGGAAAAAATCAACGGAAAAATATATTAATTTATATCGTCATTTAGTAAATGAAGAATAGTTTAGAGGAACTTGTGATTTAATACGGTAAGAGATCGTGTTAAATCATGAGTTTTTTATTTTCAGAATTGTTTCTTAATGAGTAATCTTTAAAATGTTAGGGTTATCATAGAAACAAGTGTTTTATCAAATAATATCGAATCTTCAATATAACAAGAAACGCGTTACATGGGTTAAAACCCTTTATTATCAATGTTTATGTGCTATAATGAGTTTATGAAATGGAAAAAAGTGTGTAACTGTTACATATGTGTTACATAATAATGGAAGGGAGTCATCTCGCTATGGCTAATGTATTTGCTAATAAAAAGACATTTAAGGAAACATTCCAAACACGTGTTGAACAAATTTATGGGATTAAGTTTGAAGAAAGTACACCACACCAACGTTACTTTACGTTAGGAACGCTAGTTCGTGAATATATCTCATCTAACTGGATTGAAACGAATGAAGCAATTGTTGAGGGGAAACACAAGCAAGTTTATTATTTCTCTATGGAATTCTTAATGGGGCGTTTATTAACAAATAATATTATGAACTTAGGAATTCGCCCGGTGATTGAAGCTGGATTAAAAGAGCTAGATATAGAATTAAATGAATTAGAAAAAATTGAAGCGGATGCAGGACTTGGAAATGGAGGTCTTGGTCGTTTAGCAGCATGTTTTATGGATTCAATTGCTTCTTTAGGATTACCAGGACACGGGAATGGTCTTCGTTACCGTTATGGATTCTTTGAACAAAAAATTATCGATGGATACCAAGTTGAAGTTCCAGATAAATGGTTACAACGTGGGTATGTATGGGAAGTTCGTAAATCAAATGAATCAGTTGAAGTTCCATTTTATGGATATGTTAAAGTTGAAAAAATAGATGGGCGTGAAGTTTATACTCATATCCCAGAAGAATATGTTCGTGCTGTTCCTTATGATGTACCAGTTGTTGGAGATATTTCAAATGGAAATAAAACAGTTGATACCTTACGTTTATGGTCATCTGAACCAACTGAAAATGAATATCCAAAAAATATGTCAGCTGTTGAATATGAAAAAGGAGTTCGTAACATCTCTGAATTCTTATATCCAGATGATTCAACAGAAGAAGGAAAAATCTTACGTTTAAAACAACAATATTTCTTCGTTGCAGCGGGAGTTCGTTGGGCAGTTCGCCAACATAAAGAAACATTTGGAACATTAGATAACTTCATGGACAAAAATGTATTACACATCAACGATACTCATCCAGCTTTAATTGTTCCTGAATTAATGCGTATTTTAATCGATGAAGAGGGTTATGATTGGGATAGCGCATGGGCTATTACAAGTAAAACGTGTGCGTATACAAACCATACTATCTTAGCTGAAGCCTTAGAAAAATGGCCTGTACGCTTATTCCAACCATTATTACCACGTATCTATATGATTACAGAGGAAATCAACCGTCGTTATTGTTTAGAATTATTAAATCGTTATGCGGATCAACCACAAAAAGTTGCTGAACTTGCCATTATCGGACATAATCAAGTGCGTATGGCACACTTAGCAATTGTTGGATCATTTAGTATCAATGGGGTAGCGCAATTACATACAGATATCTTAACTCAAATTGAGATGAAAGATTTCAATGAAATGTATCCAGAACGTTTCAATAATAAAACAAACGGTATTACTCACCGTCGTTGGTTATTACACTGTAACCCTGAGTTAACCGCTCTTTTAGATAAAGAAATCGGAACAGGGTATCATACGAATACATTTGAACTTGCGAAGTTTGAAGAAAAAATTAATGATCCAAAAGTTCAAGAGGCCATTGCTTCAATGAAGCATGCAAGAAAACAAGCCTTAGCAGAACGTATTTATCGTGAGCAAGGGGTTCAATTAGATCCAAACTCAATTTTTGATATTCAAGTTAAACGTCTACATGCTTACAAACGTCAGCTATTAAATGCAATGCATATCATGTATTTATATAACCGATTAAAAGAAGATCAAGAGTTCAAAGCTAACTTCCACCCACAATCATTCATCTTCGGTGCTAAAGCAGCTTCAGGATATTACTTTGCGAAGAAAGTTATTAAATTAATTAATTCAATTGCTGAAAAAGTAAATAATGATCCAGATACAAATCAGTTATTAAAAGTTGTATTCGTTGAAAACTATAACGTAACTTATGCTGAATTAATTATGCCGGCTGCAGATTTATCAGAACAAATTTCAACAGCATCTAAAGAAGCGTCAGGAACAGGAAACATGAAATTCATGATGAATGGTGCGATGACAATTGGAACGATGGATGGAGCAAATGTTGAAATTCATGAGTTAGTTGGAGATGAAAATAGCTTTATCTTTGGATTAACTGCTGATGAAGTAAATAATTATTATCAAAATGGAGGATATAATCCATGGGATCTTTATAACTCAGATGCACGTATCCGCCGCGTTCTTGATCAATTGGTTAATGGATTCTTAACACCAGATACAGAAGAATTCCGTGATATCTTCAATGCAGTAACACATAATGGGGATGAATACTTCGTATTAAAAGACTTCGATTCATATGTTCGTGCTCAAGAAAAAGCAAACCAAGCTTATAAAAACCGTCAACATTGGATTGAAATGTCTATCCGCAATATCTCACGTTCAGGTAAATTCTCATCAGACCGAACTATCCAAGAATATGCTGATCAAATTTGGCACGTGGAACCATTAAAATTTAAAAAATAATCCGTAACTTCCTTTTTTAAAAATAAATTTTTTCTAATAAATAAACGTTACATTGTGATAGCTTCCTTTAACTATATAAGTTTAGATAAAAGTTTTTCATAGGCGAAAACTTTTATCTCTCTCCTAGTGAGTAGAGATGATCTATAATTATCACTAGGTGAACAGATAGAAAAAGCCCCTGTAGAACTGATCCACTACAGGGGCTTTTTAAAATACGATAAAACCCCTTCAGATTAAATGAAGGGGTTTTAATTACCAATCAACGGTTACATCGTTATAATATAGAGCAAGATGATACATTGTACTTGGTTCGTTTAAAATAACATAACTCATATTTAAGACTTCAATCGTGCCGTGTTCCTCAATCCAATGATTCACTTTTGTTTCTAATGATTGAGGACTTGAATCGGCAAAAAACTTAATCATATGACCATCTCCTTTGCTATTAGTATGGAAAAGTTTGAGCATTAATATGATAAAACTTAATACTAGTATATGATTAAATGAAAGAAGTCGTGAGAGTGATTATTTCAAGCTTTGATAAAAATCTGTTTTAGCAGTTAGATATGTTTGGTATTGATCGATGTAACGGTGTTGAAGGACTTGAATATTATTAAAATTTTCTTGTATATTTAGCACATAATCTCTCGCTTGAACAGGTTTAGCGGTATGAACGATTTCCTCAAGATTACTAAGATCTTTAATCAGTGTTTCAATTGCTTGAGTTAATGCCTCTAAGCTTGTTAACCTTTCTTTTTCAAGATGACCAAGATCATTATTAGGAAGTTTGTTTAGTGATGCCTTTAATACCTCGGCTAAATTTTGATTCATACGTGATAGAATAGCAAATTCACTTTCGTACGATTCAAATGAAATTTGATCTTGATTTTCAGAAGTGGTTGCTTGTTCAATAATCGTGTTAACTGTTTGATAAAACGTATCAAGTCGTTTTGTAAGAGTAGTGTCTTCGTGAACTAAGGCAGTCTGAATACTTTCATCAATTTTATTTAATTGATTATATTGTTTCATGCCAGGGGTTTGAAAATTAAATCCTATGAAAATTCCGATTGCTGTTAAAATAATAATGGTAATGAGTGGTTTATTTCTCATAAATAATTCCTCCTAAATGTCATCGTTGTGGAAAAAGTTTTTACTAAAGTGATGATTTGGATTATAAGCTAAAAATTCATAACCTAAATCACGATAGTATTCGATAACGCGAGGTAAAACCTCAATGGTACTATTTTTTTCATGGAATAACACGACGAGGTTTTCTTTCTTAGCATTCATTTCCGTATAGTATTTAACATTATCCATGACTTGGTCAGGATTGCTATATTTCCAGTCCAAGGAATCAACATCCCAATCCCAACATTTCAATCCATTATCTTTTAAAGCTTGTACATGTCCATCTTTAAATGTTCCCCCACCTGTTCCATAAGGCGCGCGACATAATTGACTTTCAAACCCATTGGTTAACGACGCGATTAATTGTTGTTCTTCTTTCAATTCATTCACAAAATTTTGTGGTGCTGTAGCCCCTTTGTAAAGATAATCATATTGGTGTGTCATCGTATGCATTCCGATATAATGTCCCTCGTCTAACATGCGATTTAAAATAGCCTGTGAATCTGTATTGTTATTAATTGACGTTCCAAGAACAAAGAACGTAGCAGGAACATGATTCTCTTTTAAAATATCTAATACTTTTTCAGCATTATGAGAAGGTCCATCATCAAACGTTAAGTAAACGAACTTTATATCTTGATTATGCCATTTTTTTATTTCTTTCATTGGCTCAAATGAAACGTAGTCAATATCTTCTTGAGAAAGTGAGAGGTGACTACTTTGAAGTTGTAAATGAATGAGAAAACTTCCAGCTACTAAAAGGATAGCAATCAAACCTGATAACACATAAAATCGTGGTTTATAGCTTTTTTTACTTCTTCGATACTGATTTTTCATAATTTTATCCTCATTTCTTTATGATTGCAAAATTCGACAATTTGTTTTAAAAAGTTTACCTACCAGTGGTAGGTAAAGAAGATGAATGGATTGTAAATTCAGGGAATCCCATATAACCAGGAGCAATGGAGTATTTATCAAAGACAACCACTACATCTCCTGATGAATTAATATAAAAGGTTTGGTTATCAGCAATGCTTTTAAATTCATTTTCATCTTCATGGAAGAATAGTTGATAACCATCTTTTTCTCGATCAACAATTTGTTGTTTAATTTGAGGGTCAATAATCTCTTTATATTGATCACCCAAAATATCTTTAAGCGTCACTTCTTTCCCAGTGTTCAAATCAATATTATAGAAATATTTTTCAGTTCCAACACTCACGTAGTTTTCACTTTTCGTAATAACAAATGATACAAAGTGATCATCACTATACTTAATTTCATAATCAACATTGACCAAAACAGGTAGAAACTCTTGTCCTTCTGTATTCGTGGCCATGAAAGCATCGTAATATTCTTGAGCTCGTTTTTCCGACTCTGCGACACTTAAATTAATTTTTTCTAAAATCTCCTGGTTGATTTGATGTTCAAGTTTTGTATTGCCAGTATCTTTTAATCCCGGAATTTTAACATCAACTAATTTCACTGTATCCTCATGATAGTAACTACTAATGGTAAAGATTTTTGCTAGTTGGCTAATAATAGGAATATCTGAAAGGCTTGCAGCAAAGGTTGGAGAAGTGTTTAGTAATAAAATAAAAACCGTTGAAATAGATAAAAAAATGGCTATGAAAGGAGACCTAGAGTTAATAGGACGGGAGCCCTGAGCCGACGCATAAATAGCCTCATTGACAACATCGGTTAATTCTTTTGGAATAGGAGTTTCATCATAAATTTTTTTGGTGCCTCTTAGTCTATTCATAAAAATCACTCTCCTTGAGTTCAAGTTTTAATAGTTTTAAGGCTTTGTATAACCTCGATTTTACTGTACTGAGATTCAGTTTAGTAATCGTTGCGATTTCTTCTAAAGACATTTCCTCATAAAAACGAAGAATGATAATGACCCTTAATTTATCTGGTAATGCATTGACGTTTTGATACAGATTTAATTCATCTATGTCATATTGATGTTGATATCCCATGACAAAATCAATTTCCTCAATGGCGAGCATTCTTTTATTTTTACGAAGATAGGTCATGCTTTCATTTATGAGAATACGATAAAACCATGTTTTCAAATGGTTCATCTCGCGTAAATTTTGATATTTAGTTAAAGCTTTATATACGGCGTTTGATACAACATCGAGCGCCGCTTGTTCATTTGGAATATAACGATAAGCAAACCGATAAAAGTGAGCTTGATTGGTCGTTATAAATTCAACTAGTTGTTTGTATACTTCCTCATCTTGATGTGGTGCCACGGCCGTCGGCTCCCTTCTAACCCTAATTTGTTCCCATTCATTAGACGCATATAAGTTTAAAAAAGTTTAAAAAATTTTTAAAAAGTGTATATTTTTAATTATTTAGAATGGAAAGGAGTCATAGTAATGACCTGTGCTCTTGGCGAATAGGACTAGCTGTTAATGGAGTAGTATGATTTATCCCATGAATTTGCGTGAATCATATTGTGTCAAAATAAAAGACCACTTCTAATGAGTTGAAGTGGTCTCTTGATCAACTATAAATTCAGGAAAACCCATATAGCCAGGCGCAATGTCATATTTATCAAAAACAATGACAATTTGATTTTGCTCATTTAGATAAAATTTTTGATGATCTGAAATGGATTGGAATTCATTTTCATCATGAAAGAATAATTGATTTTCATGTTTTTCTCGTTGTGCAATTTGTTGTTTGATTTGAGGATTGATAATTTCTTTATAAGTAGGGCCAAAAAAATCTTCGAGTGTGAGCATTTTTCCAGTGGTTAAATCGATATTGTAAAAGTATTCTTCTGTTTGAGCACTCAAAAAACTTTTAAATAAGGTTAATTCAAATGATAACACATCAGCATTTTCTTTTTTTATGTCATAAGTCACCAAAACTTCAAGTGGGATGAACTGATCTTCTTTTGAATGAGAGGCCATAAATGCTTCATAATATTGCTCAGACTCATGTGTCACTTCCTCTATTTTAGAATTGACTTTATGTAAGATATCGTTGTTAATATCTTTTTCGAGTTCAGGAAAAGATGTGTTTGAAAGACCTGGAACCGTTAAGTCGATTTTAAGTAGAGGGGACTCGGTGTGTTCTTCTTTGACGGTATTGACGTAGTTGAGAGAGTCCTTGGCATAAATTTTAATCTCACAAAGTAAACACATGGCGATGAAACTTAGAAATAACCATCGTTTTTTCATGGTAATCATCCTCCTTTAACTTTAATTTGTTCGAATTAAAAGAAAGTATACAAAAGAAAAAAAGATGCATAGACATCTTTTTAGATATATGAAAGTTGATAAACGAGAAATCGTTCCCGATGATTTTTATGATGATTTGGAAGCGGGATGTTATGAATTAAGGAAAAGGCTGTTTTGTGCTCTAAATAGTAAAGATAGTCATCAGATGGATAGTAGAAGATGAGTTCAACACATCGTGGATGCTCTTCAAGGGATATTAAAATTTTTTCGATGACTTTTCGAAGGATTTGAATCGAGAAAGGATTAAAAAAATAAAACTTGTTATCGAGTGGATCGATGTTATATTCTTCTGCATAACAGCATAGAAACTTTATTTTCTCTTCTTTTAATGGGTATTTTTTTTGGTAGTTAAGCTGATTATGAATCGCATCCTGATAATACGTTTCATTCATTTCAATGCCAGTCACATAAGCCTGGAATTGATGATGAATATAAAAATTTAAACGGCCCTTTCCGCAACCAAAATCAACAATGTGATCATTTTTAGTTAATTGATAGTGATTAAATAACGTTTCAAGAACGTCATAAGGGGTTGGTTCGTAGCGATGATATTTAGCAGAGGTATGATATTTGTCTTCTCCACTCGTTTGAATATTTAATAAAGTTTCATATTTTTTTTCGTTCATGGTGATTACCTTTCTATGTGGTCTCTTGCCTTTATTGTAGGACTTTATAGGCAATTTATCAAGGTTGGTTTCAAAAAACGACTTTATTTGCCCACTTAAGCGATTAAAGTGATAGTAACTAAGGGGGGATTGTGTGTTATCCATTTTAATAAAGCCAGCATCAAGTCGTTGTAATTTAAAATGTAAGTATTGTTTTTATGAGGATGAGAGTTTGAATCGGAGCCAATCTGATTATGGGATGATGAAAGTAGAAACTCTAGAAGTAATTATAAAAAAAGCATTAGAGTATGAAGTGGATGTTTGTTCATTTTTATTTCAGGGAGGGGAACCCACGTTAGTAGGACTTCATTTTTATGAGCATGTCATCAAGTTTCAACAACGTTATAATGTGCATCACGTAAAGATTATGAATTCGATTCAAAGTAATGGTTTGCTCCTAGATGAATCATGGGCGCACTTTTTTAAACAGCATGACTTTTTAGTCGGTCTTTCGATTGATGGGATTAAAGTAACGCATGAATGTTATAGAGGGAAGAATTTTGATCAAGTGGTGAAGGCAGCCGAGTTATTAAAGCGATTTGAAGTGCCATTTAATGTATTAACAGTTGTGACGGATGAGGTTTGTGAGCAGATTGCAGCGATTTACACGTTCTATAAACAGCATCATTTTAGATATTTACAATTTATACCGTGTCTAGATTCACTTGATAATCACAATTATCTTAGTGTGGACTCCTATACCACTTTTTTAAAGACGTTATTTCAGTTATGGTTTGACGATGCAACGAAGGGAAATTTAATTTCTATTGGCTATTTTGATGATTTGCTACATCTTTTATGTGCAGAGTTTCCGAAGACGTGTGGAAGACTTGGACGATGTGGAATGCATTATGTTTTGGAGGCAGATGGTAGTGTTTATCCGTGTGATTTTTATATGATGGATGCTTATTATTTGGGAAATTTGCTTCAAGATGATTTTGAAGTGTTAAATGATAAACGACGAGACCTTCAGTTTTTAGAACCGATTTTTTCTAAGACGTGCAAGAAGTGCAAATGGTATCGTTTATGTTATGGGGGATGTCGTCGTGAGCGAGTATCACAATTAGGTGTCAATAAGTATTGTCAGGCCTATCAAGCCTTTTTGGAGGAAGCTTATCCGTTACTTCAGTGGATGGCAAATAGGATTTTAATGACTAACATATAGACAAAACTGAGGTGGGGATTTTAGGGTGATATAATAAGGTTAGCGCATACAAGTGGAGGGGGATTTATGCAAAGACCGAATATTGTGTTTTTATTTTGTGATCAGCAGCGTTTTGATACACTAGGTGTGAATGGGCAACCGCTTGATATGACACCTAATTTGGATGCTTTGGCGTTTGAGGGCGTAAATTTTTTACATGCTTATACACCACAACCTGTTTGTGGACCTGCGCGTTCTTGCTTACAGTCGGGATTGTTTGCAACAGAAACAGGGTGTTTTGTGAATGGAATTTCGTTACCAGAGAGGCAGCCAACGCTAGCCAAGTCACTTCGTGAGGCAGGATATGAAACGGCCTATGTTGGAAAGTGGCATTTGGCAACGGATCGTGAACAGAATTATGAGACGGTTGCCATTCCAAAAGAACGTCGCGGTGGTTATGAGGATTATTGGATGGCATCCGATGTTTTAGAGTTTACGTCGGATGGTTACGGTGGTTTTGTTTTTGATCGAGAGGGGAATAAAGTGGAATTTGAGAAGTACCGTGTCGATGCAATGACAGACTATGTGATAGATTACTTAATGAATCGAAATAAAGAAGTGCCATTTTTCTTATTTGCTTCTTATATTGAACCACATCATCAAAATAATCATCATGCTTTTGAAGGTCCAATAGGGAGTAAAGAGCAATTTGCTAACTTTGTAAAACCGGATGATTTAGCAGAGGGAAGTGGAGATTGGGAAGCTCAGATGCCTGATTATTTAGGCTGTTGTCACTCTCTTGATCAAAATGTCGGACGGATTATATCAGTGTTAAAAGAACAAGGTATTTATGAAAATACACTCATTATTTATACGAGTGATCATGGGTGTCATTTTAAAACGATGAAAAAGTATATTAATCCGTTTGGAGCGGATGACTATAAGCGCTCACCTGATGAGAATTCAATACATATTCCACTTGTGATGAGAGGACCAGGATTTTTAGGTGGGGTTATGGAAGTGAAACTCGTCAGTCTCCTTGATTTACCGAAAACGATATTGAGCCTAGCAAAGGTGGATTCAGACTTTATGCAGGGGCGTGACCTTCAAACTATTTTTACGGATGATGAGTGGGAGAATGAAGTTTATATCCAGATTAGTGAAAGTATGGTCGGACGGGCACTTAGAACGGAGCGTTATAAGTATGTAATTCATGCTCCGCATAAAAAGCCGTTTGAAGATTTTGGAAGTGATTACTATGTTGAGGGATGGCTCTATGATTTAAAGAAGGATCCACTTGAGAAGCATAACTTGATTGATGATTTGGACTATGAAGAAGTTAAAAAAGTGTTGCGTGAGAAGATAATGAAGCATGGGAATCGTGCTCATGAGGTGTTCAATATAGTTGTGAATTAAAAAAAGAGTGTCGCCATTGCAGCGACACTTTTTGGTTATTTAACGATAATGTATTGACCTTTACGTGGTCCACGAGATGGAGTATTAACACGATGACCTAGTGCAATACTTGTTTGGAATTCGTATCCATCAGGGAGATTGAATTCTTTTTTATAGTGTTCGAATTTATCACTGTTATTAATCGCCAGAATTCCATCAACCCAACACGCTGCAAGATTTAAGTCTTCGGCTGCGAGTAGGATGTTTTGTGTACACGTTGCAGCGTCAACAATAGGTGTTTTAGCTGTTTTATTGACGGCAACTAAAATAGCAGCAGGAGCGTAGAAGAAGTGTGCTTTTGTGTCTTGATGAATGGCTTGAATATCTTTGTCAAGTTGTTCAACTTTTTCTTTGTTTAAAATACCAACAAGGTACCAAGGTTGTTCGTTTTCACTACTTGGGGCATATAGGCCAGCTTCTAATAATACTTTAAGTTGGTCTTCAGTTAAAGGTGTGTCTTGGTATTCACGATGGCTACTTGATTTTGAGATTGCTTCTAATGTATTCATCATCAATCAACTCCGTTATCTAAAATTTTCTTTGTTAGTTTTAACAATTAAAAGTTAGCTCATGCATGGAATAATGGGTGGAGTGCGAGTTTTGGTTTCATTGACGCTTGAGGAGAAGATTTAGTATAATAAAAAAATCTGTATGATTTTTTTGTCTATAGAAAGAGGAGTATCATGAAAGTTTTTGGGACGGTAAAGGTGATTCCTAAAAAGAATCCACGAGAGTTATATGAACACCAGTTAGAAGCAATCAGTTGTTTAGATGAGATGGATGAACAATCATCTTTTCGTACGCTCGTAGTCATTCCAACCGGTGGTGGGAAAACGTTGACAGCTAGTTGGTGGTTACTTAAAAAGGCGTTGAATGAGGGAAAGAAAGTGTTATGGATTGCGCATCGTCAAATGTTACTTGAACAGGCATTGATGACGTTTAAACAGAATGCATACGCTACTTGTATGCCAACGCGTTGGAGTTTTGATTATCGAATTGTTTCTGGCATTCATGATAAAGTGAGTCAGATAAAAAAAGAGGATGATTTGTTAATCATTAGTAAGGATAGTTTAGTTAGTCGTCTAAATGGATTAAAACCTTGGTTAAAGGATCAAAAAGAAGTATATGTCGTGATTGATGAGGCGCATCATGCACCTGCGAAGTCGTATCAAACTATTTTAAATTATATAGATTCACAGGTTGAACAGGTCAAATTGCTGGGATTAACGGCGACACCTTTTAGGACGGAAGAAAAAGAGTCCGGTATTTTAGCTCAGATTTTTAGGGATGATATTTGCTATAAAATTGATTTAACAGATTTAATTAAGCGTGGCATTTTAGCAAGGCCTCATTTTGAAGAGTGTACAACGGATTTAACTTTTACAGCAACACCCAAAGAGTTACAAAAAATGAAGATTTCCGATATTATTTCCGGGGAAATCGCCACAAAATTAGTCGGACATAAAGTGCGAAATGCGATGATTGTCAACCATTATAAATTGAATCAAGACCGTTATCAACAGACGATTGTGTTTGCGATTAATCGGATGCATGCTCTTGTTTTGAAAACTTTATTTGAAAAAGCAGAGATTAGATGTGGAATTGTGATTTCTCGTGATTTGCTGGAATTAGCACATCAAAATCAAGAAGTTATCACTGCTTATCAACAGGGAAAAATTCAAGTTTTAATTAACGTCAATATTTTAACTGAGGGGATTGATTTACCTTGTACAAAAACGGTCTTTTTAACTAGACCTACGGTTTCGAGTATTTTGATGACGCAAATGATTGGTCGTGCATTAAGAGGAGAGGTCGCTGGAGGCACAAAAGATGCGTATTTAGTTAGTTTTGTAGATGATTGGCAGGATCAAATTGCGTGGATTAATTCAGAAAGTATTTTTTATCAGTCTACAGATGTGATGGATGAGGAGCAGGTTTCAGAGTCTTTAAAAGTAGTGGAGATGATTTCGTTAAAGCAACTTGAGCTATTTGCACAGATGCTTGATGATAGTGTCGATACGAAAGAACTTGAGAAGATTCCATTTATTAAACGAGTCCCACTAGGTCTTTATAATGTGACGCTTGGGAAGAAGAGCCATCCTGTTTTAGTTTACGATAGTACAAAAAGACGCTATGAGCATTTGATTAAGCAATTGCCATCC
This sequence comes from Turicibacter sp. HGF1, assembly GCF_000191865.1. NCBI lineage: Bacteria > Bacillati > Bacillota > Erysipelotrichia > Erysipelotrichales > Turicibacteraceae > Turicibacter > Turicibacter sp. HGF1. Next base: position 1,469 of record NZ_AEXQ01000077.1, on the reverse strand, counting down.
TTTTTTGAGTATCATCAGATTAACGAAACTAGCTTATCAAGAGAGAAACTGAAAGAGTTAAGTTCGATTTGTTCGAGACGTTGTTTCACAGGTGAAATTGTTCCGGCTTACGATGAACGAGATATTATGGCGATTTTAAAATATTATGCGAAGTATCGAGTGAAACCGCCTTTTTTATCATTTGATGAACTCGATCGTGAGAAAATTGATCTTAAAGCGGTTGCCACCTTTATTATTGAGCAGGATCTGACTCGGTCACAGCAAGTAAGTTATATTGATGAGCTGTGGAATGATGCGACGAAGTTGTATTCTATTTATTTTCATAAGAAGTCCTTTTTTATGAGGCAGTTAAATCTTGAGTTAAGACGCTTGATGAAGGAGGGAATTAGAGGATGATGTATACACCAAAAGAAGTGGCACAGTTTTTAAGGATTTCTGATTTTCCGTATTCAAAAGAACGAAAAATCATCCACATGATTTACTCACAGGAAGCTTCAATTTATGAAAGGTTGGTGGATGTTGAGCTTGAATTATTAGTTGAAGGACGCGAATTAATTAAAAATCAGGAGGAGGCTTTGTGGAGTTTTTTCAAGGTTATCAAGTTGCGGCTTGTGTACAATGAAGAGTGCGAGTTTGTCCGCATTAAGCTTCGAACTGTCTTAAAAGAGTTTGGTTATAAGCGTCGTAGTGACAAGTTGATGAGTGAAATTCAGTTGATATTGGATACTTTAGAATTAGACACATTTTTGAAGGGATATGTGGGGTGTGAGTTAAAGGAAATCGATTTAGATGACTTTGTGATGATTAGGTTGCAAAATAAACATTAAGAGTGGAATAGTTATGATAGAATACAAAAAGATAGGAGTGAACTTGATGTATAAGAATCAAATTAAAAGGTATCAGCCGATAAATGAACAAGAAGTTCAAGATCAAAAGGTGATGCTTGATTATATAGAGGCATTTTCTCACAATCTTTTAACACGTGAAAATGAATTTGCACATTTAACAAGTTCTGGTTTTATTTTAAATGAAACATTGGATAAAGTTTTAATGATTTATCATAATTTATATCAAAGCTGGGCTTGGACAGGTGGCCATGCAGATGGAGAAGCTGACTTATTAAAAGTTGCGATAAAAGAGGCAAAAGAGGAAACTGGCGTGGTGAATATTCGTCCTCTAAGTGAGGAAATAATGGCGCTTGATATTTTGCCAGTTTGGGGACATATGAAAAAAGGTCAATATGTTAGTTCACATTTGCATTTAAATGTTTCTTATTTATTAGTCGCAAGTGAAGCCGATATTTTAAGAATTAAAGAAGATGAAAATAGTAATGTTGGGTGGTTACCGATTGATGAGTTAGCATCGTTTTGTGATGAACCACAGATGTTACCTGTCTATGAAAAACTGGTGAATAAATCAAAAAAAATTACAAAATAATCTACAAAAATGAAGGGGGATTATTTAATTAA